>CANCCE010000063.1 GCA_947374505.1 Comamonadaceae bacterium
CCACGGGCCAAACCGCCACCGCCGCGGTTGACCCGTATTGGATCAAGGTGCAGGGCTTGGCAAAAGCTCAAACCTTGCACCGCAAAGGCATCGTGCAGCTCAATCACGGCCAGTACGTCGGCAGTGGTTAAGCCGGCCCGTGACAACACGGCGCGCGTTGCCACCTCCGCTGCGAGCAGCGGAGTTTCGGGTGGGCAGCCGACTGAAGTCGATGCGATCCAAGCGGCTTGGGGCTTCAACTCCAGCGTCCGACAAGCCTCCGGGCTGGCCAGCAGCACGAAGCCAGCCCCATCCGCTTTGGTTGAAATGCTCAATACGCTGAGCGAGCAGTCCGGACTTTCACCGTCTTCGCACTCAGTGTCCTCATGACTCGTCACTGCGGGCATGCGCGCGGCCAGTGCGCCAGAGATATGTCGCGGATACGGGTCGTGTGCCAAGCCGTTGATGCTGATAATTTCATCGGCCAACAAAGCTTGATGCGCCAAGGCGCGATCATGGCTCTGCACTGCATAAGCGTCCTGCGCTGCGCGCGTCCATCTCTGTGCTGCGGCGTAGCGGGCGGCAGACGCCAGCATGTCCGGGTCACGTGCAGGGTCAGGTGCAAACGCGGGCCGCTGATAGGCCACGGCGGCATCGCCTTCACGCAGGGGGCGATGTTGCCGGATGGGTGAGCGGCTCCAGGCCTCGACACCACCCGCGATGACCACCGACGCTTGGCCTGAGGCGATCAGCCCGACGGCCATCGACACGGCGTCCAGCCCCGAGCAACATTGCGTGTCGATGGAAAAAGCCGCGCATGCGTCAGGCAGGCCCGCCGCTAACGCCACCAGACGTGCTGGATTTCCACCCGCCCCCAAGGCGTTGCCGATGACCACGGCATCCACTTTTTCAGGGCCGATGCCGGCGCGCTTCAGCAAGGCCTGAATCACCGGGGCGGCTATTTCATGCGCTTGCAGCGCGGCAAAAGCACCGCCTTGCGGAGCCACAGCGCTGCGCGCCCAGCCGGCGATCAAAGCAGTGGAAGTAGACATGGCATATCCGGGTTTTTGGTCTTGTTATCGTTGAGATGATTTTGCAAGCGCAGCGCCAGCGCGGCGTGATCGGTCTTGCCGCTGGCCGTCAGCGGCCAGTCATCACAGACAAAGTAGCGCTTCGGTGCTTTGTATGCTTCAAGCTTTTCTCTACACCAGGCGGAGAGTTCGGCTGCACGAAACTCACCGCCATACGCTTGGGCCGGCTGCACTACAGCGATGACCTTCATGCCGCGCAAAGCATCTGCCACGCCCTGAACTGAGGCTTTGGCGATGCCGGGGTGCGCTGTCAAGACCGATTCCAATTCCTCCGGAAACAGGTTTTTCCCTTGCGTGGTGAGCATCCGGTTTTGCCTACCGGCTAGGCAAAGCCGGCCTTGCGCATCCAGGTGGCCCATGTCCCGCACCGACAGCCAGTCGCCGTCGCGGATGGCTGCCGTCGCGTCTGCCTCAGCGCCCATGTAGTCCATGAAGAGCATGGGGCTGCGGACAAAGATCAAGCCCGGACTGCCAGGTGCTTTGGCGTCCCGGATGTCGATGTCGACATGGCCAAAGGGCCGACCGACGACCTCCAGCGGCGTGGACACCTCGGCGTCCATCCAGGCGATGAAGCTGGTTTCTGAGGCACCGTAAAACTCGATGATGCGGGCCCGGGGAAACAGCGCTTGCAGCTCGGCGGTTCGGTGGCGGGCCCAGCGTGCGCCGCTGATCATGATCAAGCGGGTCGCCTCAATCGGGGCGGTGGTATGCCGGGCCGCCCATTCGATCATCAAAATCAGCTGGCTCGGCACGGCGATCAGGCACGGCGTGTGGCCTTGTCGCAAGGTCTCCAAAGCGCGCGATGCAGAAAATTGCTCTTGAATGACCACGCCTGCGCCGGTCCAAATGCCCAGCAACATACCGAACAAAAACAAGGAGTGCGAGCTGCGGCCGGGCGACAAGACACCACTGGCAGCGTCGGGCCCGAAGGTGTCAACGCAGACCCGAAAACTCTCAGTCCATGAGCGATGGTGGCGCCTGAAGCCTTTCGGCAGGCCGGTACTGCCGGAGGTGAAGCCGATATAAAAAGGCGATGTGGGCGAAATGGGTTGAAGTTCAGTCAACGTAGAAAAAGTCGTCGTCAGTTGATTGATTTGCGCGCGCATCGTTTCGCGCAATTCGGCAGGCCAATCCGGATCGGCCATGGCCGCACAACGACCGCTGCTGATAATGGCTAAAAATTCAATGATCTGATGAATGGACGTTGCGCTGTCGTCAACCAGAAGCGTGGCCGGTGCTTGCCCTTGAGACAGGGCTGCAGCCCTTTGCCGCACCGCTGCGTTCAGCTTGGCAAACGTCAGGCTGTTGCTGCCGTCACCGATGGCGACGGCATCCCCGCGGACGCTGGCCCAGTGCGCCAGTGGCGCGTGGACCAGATCGGTCAGCGGATCTGATTTATTGAAACGCTCGGCCACCAAATCGCCAATCCGGCATACCGCGAGCCACCGAGTGAACCACCAGGGCGCACAAGACGCACTTGATCAGGTCGCCCGGCACGAAGAGCAAAGTGCCCCAAAAAGCTTGTGTCCAAGTCAGTTTGGCCAGCATGACCAAGCCGATCACGCCGCAGACGTGAATCGTGACCACGCCACCGACAGCCGAAGCCAAAAAAGCGCTGAGCGCTGCACGGCGGGGCGAGTTGACGGGTAAATAGGCCATCAGCAGACCGGTGGCCAACGCGCCGATGGGAAAGCCGATCAGATAGCCGCTGGAAGGCGCAACGAACACCCCCAAGCCACCGCGACCACCCGACAGCAGTGGCAAGCCCACCGCGACGGCGGCTAGAAACAGCAACAACGCCTGCAGCGCTTTCTTGGGGCCGAGCATGCAGCCCGCCAGCATGACGCCCAGTGTTTGCAGGGTGATCGGCACGCCCAAGGGCAAGTCAATTTTGGGGATCAGACCGAAGACGGCCACCAGTGCGGCGAAGAGTGAGACGTAGGCAAGTCCACTGGAGCGAGAAGAGGTCATTTAAAGTGATGAAGTTGTTAACAGTGTGGGGCAGTGGGTGTGCCGACTCAAGGCGGGAGCCTCAGCTCCAGCGCATCGGCGACCCGTTGAGCCGAGCTCAGCATGCGGATGGTCAAGGGCGCTAGCAGTTTAAAGCCGCCCGATTTTCCGGTCCGCACGCGGTGCGCATCGTCAAGCCGTTTCCACTGAATGAAAAAATGCTCGGTGAAGCGCAGCATCAACGCCAACTGCAAGGCTAACGCATTTGATCGGATGCCAAAACGATTCAGCGGTGACAGCCAACTTTCAAGAACGTCCAGTAAATCGTTGGCGCGGGTGGTCAGCATCAGCGCGATGCCCAGCAAGGAGGCACTCAGCAAACGCAGCGCGCTGACAACGCCCAACAGGGGTTGTTGCAGGTAGGCATGAAACGCGGTGATCAGCAGCCCAGCCGCAACAACCATGATGAGCAGTTTTCGCGCTGGCAGGGTGGCCCGACCGAGGGATGCAAACAACAGCAAGCACAGCGCAGTGCAAGCAAGCAAGCCACCGATGTGGTCGAACACGTACAAGGCCGTCCCCAAAACGGCCAGCAGGATCAATTTCAGGGATGCTGAAACTGCATGCAGCCAGGTGCGGTGGTCGCTGTAAAAACTGCCCATTCGAAAATCTTCAGTCGATGTTCAAGTGCTGCGACTGGCAACGTGCCGCTACATCGGCTTCGTAAGCGGCACACACGCTTGCGCCGTCGCCATCTGCACGCACTTGGCCCTTGTCAAGCCAGATCACGCGCTCAAACCCCCGCACATGGTCGATTAAATGGGTCGACACAATGACTTGCTGGCTGGCCTTCGAAATTTCCATGTCGAGCATGCTTCGTCCCGGTAAATCAAGACTTGAAAAGGGCTCGTCGAGCAGCACGGACTTGGGTGACGCCATCATCAAAGCCAGCCAGCACACATGCTGACGTTGACCTTGGCTCAGACTGCCAATAGCCCGTTCAGCCCAATGGCCCAAGCCGCGTGCAGTCAGCACCGCTCTGGCTTGCTGGCAATTGACTTTTCGGGGCAGGCCGTTGGGGCTCAGGCTTAACGCAAGTTCTTCCTCAACGGTTGGAAAGATGATTTGATCGTCCGGATTCTGGAACATCATGCCGACCAGACCCACGCGTTCAGCGGGTTGGCTCTGGGTGTCGTGTCCCCAGACCGTGATGCTGCCAGACTGCGGTTTGTCCAGACCACAGATCAGCCTGAAGAGACTGCTTTTTCCCGCGCCGTTGTCGCCAATCAGACCAATGCGTGACTCAGTCAACCGCAGCGACAAACCGTCAAAGACAGTCGTCGTGCCGCGCACCAGACCCACGCGATCCATGTGAATCGGGCACGGGGCTGAAGGACTCATGGCGTCGGACATCGGGTCTCAAGTGGGTGCTCAGGCAGCCAACTCAGCTTGCCCTAAAAATTCTTGAACGGCTGCTGCACATTCGAGCGCATGCGTCAGGTGGATCATGTGGAACTCACTGTCCACGTAACGCACGTCAACCTTGTTCAGGTGTTGGCGAAACAAATTAACCTGCGCGTCATCCGTGATCTGTCCATTTTTGGGGAACAGCGCCAAAGTAGGGCATTTTATTTTCGGCAGATAGTCAACAGCGCTGGCGGAGCTGACCAGCTCCGCATAGCGGACCAGCACCTCGGGCACGCCTTTGGCGAATTCTTTGACGTACCAGTCAATCAGGGCCGGATCGCAGTCGGGTGGAAATCTCGTCAGCACGCTGGTCTCCCGTACCCATTTTTCGATGCCCATGGACCGCATCGCCTCTAACCTGGACGAGTAACCCAGCGCGTAGCGGGATTTCATGGTCTCGTTGATGAACGCCGGTGTGGCCACCAACGCTAACGCCCGGACCTTCGCGGGGTACAGGGCCGCCAATAGGATTCCCAATATGCCGCCCATGGATTCTCCGCAGAAAAACACCGGCTGGTCCGTCAGGCTGTCGATCAGGCCGACCAAGTCCTCGACACAGGCATTCAGCGAGATCTGACCGTTCACATCGGTCACCGCGTCTGATCGGCCAACCCCCCGCATGTCCGGCCGGATGACTTTGAAGTGTGTCGCCAGCGTCGGAATCCAGCGGTACCAAAAATCTCCGCTGCGTCCGTTGCCGTGCTGGAGAATCAAATACGGACGATCAAGCCATGGATCCGTGAAGTCGTCGATCTGGTAGTGGATTCGCAATCCCTGCGAGCTTGAAAAATAGGGCATCTCAATCAATCGTGACGTTTGCTTTGTGGGCCACGGCGGCCCATTTGACTTTTTCGGCTTTGAAAAAATCGGAGAACTCTTTGGGACTGCTACCGACTGGAATGGCTCCGTCGCCACTCAACCGGGTCAAGACCTCGGGGACCTTGAGCGCTTTGGCAACCGATTCCGACAGCAGCGCTATGGCCGTGTCGGGTGTTTTGGCGGGCGCAAACAAACCATACCAACCGTCCACTTCGTAGCTCGAAAATCCCGACTCGGCCACCGTGGGCACTGCCGGCAACGCTTTCGATCGGTGGGCACTCGTGACCGCCAGCACTTTGATTCTGTTGGCCCGGATCATCGGTGCTGCCGCGAGCAGGTTGTTGAGCATGGCGTGCACTTGGCCACCGGCGAGGTCGTTGTTGGCGGGTGCGGCGCCTTTGTAGGGCACATGCATCAAATCCATGCCTGTCAGGGTGTTGAGCAGCTCCATCCCAAGGTGGGGCCCGCTGCCCGTGCCGGACGATGCGTAGCTCAACTTCCCCGGGTGCGCCTTGACGTAAGCGATGAATTCCTGAAACGTGTTGACCGGCAAACTCGCCGGCACCGTGAAGAGATAGGGGTACTTGGCGATCAGTGAGACGCTGATGAAATCTGAATCCGTGTTGTAGGGTAATTTTTTGTAGATGGCCGGTGCGATGGCGTGGGATGCAATGGTCAGCAGCAGGTTGTGCCCATCTGCTTCAGACTTGGCAATCGCATCTGCCCCAATGACCCCATTGGCCCCTGGCTTGTTGTCGACGATCACCGGTTGGCCAAGCAAGGTGCTCATTCGTTGGCCTATCGCTCTGGCCAGAACATCGGTTCCGCCGCCGGCAGGAAACGGAACGATGACTTTGATCGGCTTGGATGGAAAACTGGCGCTACGTGACAAGCTAGGCACCAGTGCGCAGCACCCCGCGGCAGTGATGAGTTGGCGTCTTAGCATGGAGATTTTTGGGGAGTGAATAGCGTTCATATCGGTAGCGCTGATCGTATCAGGGCAGTTTCGATAGAACCCGGGATGGCCGCTGGGATAATGACCAAAACTGAAATTTTGTGACTACTCAACCTTACAACCTGGCCCGCTTCGACATGGTGTCGATCCAACTGGCGGTGGCCTGCGCGCGCACTGGCAGCCTGACCGCTGCGGCGCGCGATTCGCATTTGGCCTTGGCTGCGGCGAGCCGGCGCATTCGCGATCTCGAAACCGCGTTGGGTGGGCCCTTGTTTGAGCGCCATGCACGCGGCTTGACGGCCACGCCGGCCGGCAAAATATTTGCCAAACATGGACTCGTCTTGCTCCAGCAAATGGGCTTGCTGGGCGCTGAACTGAGCGACTTACAGCAAGGTGTGGCGCGGCATATTCGTCTGTGGGCCAGCACCGCCGCCATTAGCCAGTTTTTGCCGCCGCTGCTCGCCACCTACAACGCAGCCAAGCCGCAAGTTCGGATTGATCTTGAGGAGCAAGTGTCGGAGGTGGTGGTCGCTTCGCTGCGCGACGGCCGGGCAGACGTTGGTATTTGGGTGGAAGGCCCCGACGCTGATGGTCTCGATATGCAGCTTTTTGCACACGACGAATTGGTGCTGGTACTGCCAGCGCGTCATCGCTTGGCGAAGGGGCGCAGCGCCATCGACTTTGCTGACACCTTGGCGGAAGACTACATCGGCCTGAACACCGGTGCAGCCATGTTGATGCGCCAGCAGCAAACGGCGCAGGCCGCAGGTTTGCCTTTGAAGCTGCGCATGCAGGTGCGCAGTTTCGACGCGGTGTGCCATTTGGTGGCCTCGGGTTTGGGCATTGCCATCTTGCCCAAGGGGGCGGCCTTGCCGATCATGCAGTCCATGAAGCTCGTCAGCCGGCCACTCGCCGATGCCTGGGCGCATCGCCGCATGATGGTCGCGACGCGCGCGGGTGAAACAGACCCGGGGATTCTGGATTTCGTTCGCTTTCTGGCCGACGTCGGGCCTGAGCGCTTCAAGGTTTCGCCAAAAGCGAAAGCTCCGCACCTCAAGAAGCAATAGACAGCGGCAACCGGTACGGAGCACACTCTGGTCTATGTCTATTTCCGCATCACTCGCTGCCTTGAGCGGCCTCAAAGTCCTCGAACTCGGTCAGTTGATCGCCGGCCCTTTTGCCGCCAAGACGCTCGCAGATTTTGGTGCGGACGTCATCAAAATTGAAACCCTAGGCGCTGGCGATCCACTGCGAAAATGGCGCTTGCTGAAAGACGGCACTTCCGTTTGGTGGCAGGTGCAGTCGCGCAACAAACGCTCGGTCGCGCTTGATTTACGGCAGCCCGAGGCGCAAGACATTGTTCGTTCACTGGCGGTTGAGTGTGATGTGGTGATCGAGAATTTTCGGCCTGGCGCGATGGAGGCTTGGGGTCTCGGCCCTGACGATTTACACCAGCTCAACCCCGGCCTGATCATGCTGCGCATCAGCGGCTACGGCCAAACCGGCCCCTACCGTGACCGCCCAGGCTTTGGCGTGGTGGCCGAGGCCATGGGCGGCCTGCGCCACTTGACGGCTGAACCCGACCACGTGCCGGTGCGCGTCGGCGTCAGCATTGGCGACACGTTGGCCGCGCTGCATGGGGTGATTGGTATTTTGGTGGCGCTGCAACACCGCGCCAAGACCGGTGAAGGTCAGGTGATCGACGTCGCTCTGTATGAGGCGGTCTTCAATTGCATGGAAAGCCTGCTGCCCGAGTACAGCGCCTTTGGCGCCGTGCGTGGCCCGGCCGGTAGCGCCTTGCCAGGCATCGCACCGAGCAACGCTTACCTGTGCAAGGACGGCGCTTATGCCCTGGTCGCCGGCAATGGCGACAGCATTTTCAAGCGGCTGATGACGGTGATTGACCGCGCTGATCTGGGCACCGACCCCACGCTGGCCGACAACACCGGGCGGGTGCTTCGTGTGGCGGAACTGGACGCTGCCATTGGGCTGTGGACTGCGGCGCACAGCGTTGACGAAGTCCTCGCGGCACTTGACGCGGCCTCGGTGCCCGCTGGCAAAATTTACACGGTGGCTGATATCGCGGCCGATCCGCATTACCAAGCCCGCGGCATGATACAGCAGGTGCAGATGGACGACGGCAGCACACTGGCCGTGCCCGGCATTGTGCCGAAGCTCTCGCGCACGCCGGGATCGCACCGCCGCAACGCGCCCGACGTTGGGCAAGATACTCTGGCTGTCTTGCGTGAAGTGGGTTTGACCCCCGCGCAAATTCAAGCCTTGTATGAACGCGGCATCGTTGAAGGAATTGAAAAATGAAACGACTTTATTTCAACGAAGTGTCGACCCGCGATGGTTTTCAAATCGAGCCTGAATTTGTCCCAACCGACAGCAAGATCGCCTTGATTGACGCCCTCAGCGAATGCGGCTACGCCAAGATCGAGGTGACGTCTTTCACCTCGCCTAAGGCGATTCCGATGTTGCGGGATGCCGAAGAAGTGATGGGGCGCATCAAGCGCGTGGCGGGCGTCGAGTACACCGTGCTGGTGCCGAACTTACGCGGCGCCGAGCGGGCGCTGGAGTCGCGTGCCGACGAACTGAATCTGGTGATGTCGGTGTCCGAGACGCACAATTTGGCTAACTTGCGCATGCCCCGCGAACACAGCTTTTCGGCGCTGACGGAAGTCATCAAGCGGGTTGATGGCCAGACCCCTATCAACGTGTCTTTGTCTTGCGCCTTTGGCTGCCCGATGGAGGGCTTGGTGACGCAGCAAGAGGTGTTGCAGTGGGCGCAGCGCTTTGCTGATCTAGGCGTGCGTGGGTTGACCATTTGCGACACCACGGGCATGGCGCATCCGGGGCAGGTGAGCCACTTGGTGGACGCTTTGCAAGCCAAGCTGACGCAGCAACTCACGGTGCATTTTCACAACACGCGCGGCATGGGTTTGGCCAATATGTTGGCGGCCGTGCAGGGCGGTATTGAGCGTTTTGATGGCTCGCTGGGCGGGCTTGGTGGCTGCCCGTACGCACCCGGTGCCAGTGGCAATGTCTGCAGCGAGGATGCAGTTCACATGCTTCAGGCGATGGGCTACGACACCGGCATGGCGCTGGAGCGTTTGCTGCACGTGGCGCGCGAGATGCCGACGATTGTGGGTCACGATGTGCCCGGCCAAGTGGCCAAGGCTGGCCCCAGCATGACGCTGCATCCTGCGCCGGCCTATGTCGCCGAACTGCGTCAGAAGTTTGCCGGCTGACAGAGCCACTTGTTTAAGCCACAACGATCAATCGATTGACGCACTCCAGCGATTGCCCCAGTTTTTGTCCATGCTGCGGCGGTCGCGTTTGGTCGGGCGGCCATGCTCGATGCTGTCTGCCGGCTCGTTGTTGAGCTTGCGCTGTTCGGCTGCCTGCTGACGGTTGTTGACACTTTCTGGGGTTTCTTCGTACAGCAGTTGCGCCACTGGCGCAGCCCCACGTTGCATGCTCAGGCCTTTGACGACCACGACCCTCAACACTGGCCCTTGGCGCAGGGTCAGCGTGTCGCCTGCCTTGACGTCGCGGGCGGGTTTGACATCTTGGCCGTTGATTTGAATTCGGCCTTTGTCGATTTCTTCAGCCGCCAAGGTGCGCGTTTTGTAAAAGCGGGCAGCCCACAGCCATTTGTCGATGCGCATTTTTTCCATGCTCTATTATTTACGAATCAGTGAAGCTTAAAAAATAGTATGTTTCCCCGCAACCTAAAGCTGAAGTGCCATATAAATCGGGGGCATGATACTAACGCTTGTATAAAATTAACCATAAAGGAGATTTCCTATGCGTCGTGACCTCTTTCTAAAATCCATAGCCGCGCTAGCCGCCACGGGTGCGTTTCCGCTGTCGGCCTTGGCCGCTGCCAATATCAAAATGATGATTCCCGCCAACCCCGGTGGTGGTTGGGACACTACCGGCCGTGCGCTCGGCAAAGCCTTGGTGGACTCAGGCGCTGCATCCACGGTGATCTTTGACAACCGTGGCGGCGCAGCCGGTGCATTGGGCTTGGCTCAATTTGTCAATGGCAGCAAGGGCGATGCCAACGCGCTGATGGTCATGGGTGCCGTGATGCTCGGCGGCCAGATCACCAGTAAGCCGGCGGTCAACTTGTCTCAGGCGACGCCGATTGCACGCCTGACCAGCGAGTACAACGTATTTGTGCTGCCGCCCAATTCGCCATTCAAATCAATGGCAGAGGTCGTTGCGCAACTCAAGAAAGACCCCGGGAGCGTCAAGTGGGGCGGCGGTTCAAGGGGTTCCACCGAGCACATTGCAGCGGCCATGATCGCCCGTGAAGTCGGGGTTGATGCATCGAAGATCAACTACGTGGCCTTCCGGGGG
Source organism: Comamonadaceae bacterium (assembly GCA_947374505.1). Lineage (GTDB taxonomy): Bacteria > Pseudomonadota > Gammaproteobacteria > Burkholderiales > Burkholderiaceae_C > Polaromonas. The sequence goes on from CANCCE010000063.1 coordinate 10,633, forward strand.
GGCGGTGAAGCGACGGCAGCCATCTTGGGCGGCAACGTCACCATTGGTGGCAGTGGCTACAGCGAATTCGCCGAATACATCAATACCGGCAAGATGAAAGCACTCGCCGTGACGTCTGACACCCGCCTTAAAGGCGTGGCCGTGCCGACGCTCAAAGAGTTGGGCATCAACGTGGTGATTGGCAATTGGCGTGGCGTTTATGGTGCGCCTGGCATCACGCCAGCGGAACGACAGGCTTTGACGGCGCTGGTCCTGAAGGCCATCAAGACCAAGTCGTGGGCTGAGGCTTCTGAGAAAAACAATTGGACGCCTGCGGTGCTGTCTGGCCCGGCTTTCGAGAAGTTTGTCGACGATGATTTCGCCAGCCTGCGTGCAACGATGGTCAAGTCAGGCATGATCTGAGCCGGATAAAGTTTGACGCTTAACGCTGCCCGGTGCTCGCAAGACACCGGGCAGTTTGTTTGATTTTTATTGAGTGATGTTTGTCATGACTGCACCTGCTTCCCCAACCGCTTCTCCCTTTCAGACGGTCATTGGCATCGGCGTCGTTTTGTTGGCGCTGGGCTTGGCTACCGGGGCTTTGAGTATTTCTTCTGAAGCAGGTTATGGCGGCGTTGGGCCGAACTTCTTGCCGTGGGTGGTGGCGCTGGCGCTTCTGCTGTGCGGTGGCTTCATGCTTTGGGAATCACGTACTGGTGGTTTTCGGTCGCTTGACGAGCCAACGGGTGCCTCCAAAGCCTATTGGCCCGGATTCGTTTGGGTCTCAGCCGGCTTGTTGGCCAACGCCGCCCTCATCACCACCATTGGTTTTATCTTCAGTTGCACCCTGTGTTTTGTGCTGGCGGTGCAGGGCCTTCGCGGGGCTCAAGGCGACATGGACCGCCGCCCGGTGATGTGGTTCAAGGACATCCTGATTGGCTTGGCGATTTCGGCGCCCGTCTACTGGACCTTCACTAAATTCCTCGCTATCAATCTGCCGGGTATCACCGGCAGCGGCTGGCTCTAAGCACCCCTCTTCGTTTTTTCGGACTCACGCCTGCCATGGATATCTTTAATCAACTGATGCAGGGTTTTGCCACTGCGGCCACACCCGTCAACCTGCTGTGGTGTTTTGTCGGCTGTGCGCTGGGCACTGCCATCGGCGTGTTGCCGGGCATTGGCCCCGCGGTGGCGGTGGCCATGCTGCTGCCGATCACCGCCAAGGTTGAAGCCACGGCCTCGATGATCTTTTTTGCCGGCATCTATTACGGCGCTATGTATGGTGGCTCGACCACCTCGATCTTGCTCAATACGCCGGGAGAAACCGCCAGCATGGTGACGGCGATGGAGGGCAACAAAATGGCCAAGAGCGGGCGCGCTGGCGCGGCGTTGGCCACGGCTGCGGTCGGTTCATTTGTCGCCGGCACCATCGCCACCGTGTTGGTGACCCTGTTCGCGCCCGTGGTGGCCGAGTACGCCGTCAAGCTCGGCCCGCCTGAGTACTTCATGCTGATGCTGTTGGCCTTCACCACCGTGAGTGCGGTGCTCGGCAAGAGCACGGTGCGTGGCATGACAGCGCTGTTCGTTGGCCTGGCTGCAGGCCTGATTGGCATGGACCAGATCTCCGGCCAAGCCCGTTACACCGGCAGTCTGCCGGAACTGCTCGACGGCATAGAAATCGTGTTGGTGGCGGTTGGGCTGTTTGCGGTGGCTGAAGCCCTCTACGCTGTGTTGTACGAAGGCCGCGTGGTCGAAGAGCAAAACAAGTTGAGCAAGGTCCACATGACGGCCCGTGACTGGCGTCGCTCCTGGCCGGCGTGGCTGCGTGGCACCGCCATTGGTGCGCCCTTTGGTTGCATTCCGGCAGGTGGCACGGAGATTCCGACCTTCCTGAGTTACGCCACTGAAAAGAAACTGGCCAAGGCCGATGTCAAAGATGAGTTTGGCAATCAAGGTGCGATTGAAGGTGTGGCCGGCCCCGAAGCCGCCAACAACGCCACCGTCACCGCCGCCATGATTCCGCTGCTCACGCTGGGCATTCCCACTTCCAACACCACGGCCATTTTGCTGGGGGCGTTTCAAAACTACGGCATTCAACCCGGCCCGCAGTTGTTCACCTCGTCATCGTCTTTGGTCTGGGCCTTGATCGCCTCGCTCTACATTGGCAACGTGATGCTGCTGGTGCTGAACTTGCCGATGGTCGGGCTCTGGGTCAAGCTGCTCAAAATCCCCAAGCCTTACCTCTACGCCGGCATCTTGATTTTTGCGACAGTCGGTGTTTACGGCATGCGACAAAGCGCCTTCGATTTGTTCTTGCTCTACGCCATCGGCCTGCTGGGCGTGGTGATGCGGCGCTTTGA
>CANCCE010000064.1 GCA_947374505.1 Comamonadaceae bacterium
GCGAGACTCGAACTCGCACAGCTTTCGCCACTACCCCCTCAAGATAGCGTGTCTACCAATTTCACCACGACCGCGGTTTTTTCTGTCTGGACGCATGAGGAAAACCGAAGGTTTGGCTTTCCAGACAGTCTCAGAGTTTACCCTGAAAAATCCCCTGTTTCAGCTGGCGACTTCCAGCGCTGAGGCTTATTTCGTCGGAATTTGACCTGCGCCGGGTGTGACCGTGGCTGGCGGCACGCTGGCATCGCTGCTGGCAGCGGTTGGTGCTGACGTGCCAGGAATCTGGCCAGCGCCCGGTGCAACTGGAACGACCACAGCAGTGCCCTCAAGCACGCTGGAGCCAGGGCTGGCTTTTGGACCGCCAAAGTAAGCCAGTGCCAATGTCGACACGAAGAAAATAGCCGCCAGAATAGCCGTGCTGCGTGACATGAAATTGGCACTGCCGCTGGCACCAAACAAGCTGCCTGAACCGCCGCTGCCAAAAGCTGCGCCCATGTCAGCACCTTTGCCGTGCTGAACCAAAATCAGACCAATCATGATGAGGGCTGTCAACATCTGCACGGCCAAGACAACGGTCAATAGAACATTCATAAAAACTCCCCAATTCTTAAAATCTTAAAAAATCAACAATGCCGCCTGTTCAGGAGGCCGCAGAAATAATGCTCAAAAAGTCCGCTGCCTTGAGCGCTGCGCCACCGATCAGGCCACCATCGATATCAGGCTGCGCCAGCAATGAAGCAGCATTCGCCGCATTCATGCTGCCGCCATAAATAATCTTCACACGGCTGGCATGCGCGGTGGCTGCGGCCAGCTGTGCACGGAGTACCGCGTGGACGGTTTGGGCTTCTTCCGGGCTGGCAGTTTTACCAGTACCAATCGCCCACACCGGCTCATAGGCCAGCACAATTTCGCTGATGCAATGGCCATTGGCCTGAATCACGGCCGCCAATTGGCGCTTCACGACTTCGGTAGTTTGGCCAGCTTCACGCTCAGCCAAGGTCTCACCCACGCAGACAATCGGCGTGATGCCGACAGCCAAGGCTTGTTGCGCTTTTGCTGCCACCAAGGCATCTGTCTCACCGTGGTACTGACGTCGCTCAGAATGGCCGACGATGGCGTAACGGCAAGCAAAATCTTTCAGCATGGTCGCGCTGACTTCGCCCGTGAAGGCGCCTGCGGGTTGGCTTGAGATATCTTGCGCACCCAATGCCACCGCAGCCAAGGCCGGAGTGGCTGCGGCCAAGGCCTGAAATTGCGCAAAATACGGCGCAGGTATGCACACCGCCACATCACAAGGCAAGGCCTGCGGCAAGCCGCTGGCCAATGCCCTTAACAGCGCTTCGTTGGCAGTCAGGCTGCCATTCATTTTCCAGTTACCGGCAATCAGTTTTGTCATGGCCAAACTCGCTGATTACCAGGTTAAAACAATCTTGCCAACATGCTGATTCGACTCCATCAACGTGTGTGCTTTGGCCGCATCTTCAGCCGCAAATACTTTGTAAATCACGGGCTTGATCGCCGCATTTTCTATCAGTGGCCAGACCTTGGCGCGCAACGCTACAGCAATCGCCGTCTTGAAATCCAACGCACGCGGACGCAAGGTCGAACCGGTGATGGTCAAACGCTTGCGCAGCACCATGCCGGCATTGAACTCAGCCTTGACGCCGCCCTGCACGGCAATGATCACCAAGCGGCCGTCTTCAGCCAGGCACTCAACTTCACGCGCCACATAACTGCCGGCGACCATGTCAAGAATGACATTCACGCCTTTGCCATCGGTGAGACGTTTGGCTTCCTGCGAAAAATCAGCCGTCTTGTAGTTGATCGCATGGTCTGCGCCCAAAGCGATGCAAGCGGCGCATTTTTCGTCGCTGCCAGCGGTTGCAATCACCTTAGCCCCCAGCGCCTTGGCCATCTGAATCGCCGTCACGCCGATGCCGCTGGTGCCACCCTGAATCAACAAGGTTTCACCCGCCTGCAAACGGGCCCGGTCAAAGACGTTGCTCCAGACCGTGAAAAACGTCTCCGGCAAAGTCGCCGCTTCGATGTCACTCAGGCCCGCAGGCACAGGCAGACACTGGCCGACAGGCGCCACGCACAACTCGGCATAGCCGCCGCCCGCCACCAAGGCACAGACGCGGTCACCTAATTTGAAACCCGCTGCTGACATTGCTGTGGCATCGCCGGCCACAATCTCGCCTGCGACTTCCAGGCCGGGAATATCAGAGGCACCCGGCGGTACCGGGTAATTGCCGGTGCGCTGCAAAACATCCGGGCGATTGATCCCGCTGGCCTTGACGCGAATCAACACCTCGCCAGCACCCGCGACAGGGTCCGGACGGGTGCCTATACGCAGCACTTCAGGCGCGCCGTAGACAGTGATTTCAACAGCTTTCATTGATACAACTCCAGTTGATTTTGTGGGCTGCCAAGCCTTTTTACAACCTTGGCAGTAACCGGTTCAATCGCAGAATGACAGGCTTTAGCCTTGGTCGTTCTGTTGGCCTGGACGCTCGATGAGGGCCTTCATGGACAGCTTGACGCGACCTTTTTCGTCGGTTTCCATGACCTTGACGCGAACGATCTGACCTTCTTTGAGGTAGTCAGACACGCGCTCAACACGCTCGTGAGCGATCTGGCTGATGTGCAGCAAACCGTCTTTGCCTGGCAGCAGGTTGATCAGTGCGCCGAAGTCCAGAATCTTGGTGATCGGGCCTTCGTAGATCTTGCCGATTTCGACTTCAGCGGTGATCTCAGCGATGCGGCGCTTGGCTTCGTCAGCCTTGGCGCTGTCGTTTGACGCGATCGTGATGGTGCCGTCTTCTGCAATGTTGATCTGTGTGCCGGTTTCTTCAGTCAGCGCGCGGATGACAGCGCCGCCCTTGCCGATCACGTCACGGATTTTTTCCGGATTGATCTTCATGACGTAAAGACGTGGCGCGAAGTCAGACACTTCGGTCTTGGCTTCGCCCATGGCTTCTTGCATTTTGCCCAAAATGTGCATGCGGGCTTCTTTGGCCTGAGCCAGCGCAACCTGCATGATTTCTTTGGTGATGCCCTGGATTTTGATGTCCATCTGCAGCGCGGTGATGCCGTTGGTGGTACCGGCCACTTTGAAGTCCATGTCGCCCAGATGATCTTCATCACCCAAAATGTCGGTCAGCACGGCGAAGCGGTTGTCTTCTTTGATCAGACCCATGGCGATACCCGCCACGTGGGCTTTCATCGGCACGCCAGCGTCCATCAATGACAGGCAGCCGCCGCAAACAGAAGCCATCGACGACGAGCCATTGGACTCCGTGATTTCAGACACAACACGCATGGTGTACGGGAATTCTTCTTTGCTTGGCAGGACAGCAATCAACGCCCGCTTAGCCAGACGGCCATGGCCGATTTCACGACGCTTTGGCGAACCCACACGACCCGTTTCGCCAGTGGCGAACGGAGGCATGTTGTAGTGCAGCATGAAGCGGTCTTCGTAGTCACCGGACAAGGCGTCGATGCGCTGTGCATCACGCTCGGTGCCCAAGGTGGTGACCACCAGCGCCTGGGTTTCGCCACGTGTGAACAAGGCAGAACCGTGGGTGCGCGGCAGCACGCTGTTGCGGATTTCAATCGCGCGAACGGTGCGTGTGTCACGGCCGTCAATGCGCGGCTCACCGGCCAGAATCTGGCTGCGAACAATCTTTGCTTCGATGTCGAACAGCATGCCTTCAACGGTGACGCTGTCGAATGCCACGCCGTCAGCCTTGAGCGCGGCCATGACGTCAGTCGTCACCACGCGGCAAGCTTGTGTACGGGCTTGCTTGGTGCGAATTTGGTAAGCTGCTTCGAGTTTGGCCGCAGCCAGCTCATTGACCTTGGCGATCAAAGGCAAGTCTTTGGCGGGGGCTTCCCAAGCCCAGACGGGTTTGCCAGCGTCACGCACGAGTTCGTGAATAGCGTTGATGGCGATGTTACCCTGCTCATGGCCATAGACCACAGCGCCGAGCATGATTTCTTCGGACAGTTGCTGGGCTTCTGACTCGACCATCAGCACAGCGGCTTCGGTACCGGCCACCACCAGTTCCATTTTCGAATCTTTGAGTTGGGTCTTGCCTGGATTGAGTACGTACTGGCCGTCGATGTAAGCCACGCGAGCAGCGCCGATCGGGCCGTTGAAAGGAATGCCGGAAATCGACAGCGCAGCGCTCGAAGCGATCAACGCAGGAATGTCGCCTTCAACCTCAGGGTTCAAGGACAACACGTGGATGACCACCTGCACTTCATTGAAGAAGCCTTCAGGGAACAGCGGACGGATCGGACGATCGATCAGGCGCGAAGTCAGGGTTTCGAATTCGCTAGGGCGACCTTCGCGCTTGAAGAAACTGCCGGGAATACGACCCGCTGCGTAAGTTTTCTCAAGGTAATCGACGGTCAACGGGAAGAAGTCTTGACCGGGCTTGGCTACGGTTTTAGCCACCACGGTGGCCAGCACAACGGTGCCGTCCATGTCGACCAACACAGCGCCGCTGGCTTGACGGGCCATTTCACCGGTTTCCATCGTGACCTTGTGCTGGCCCCATTGGAAAGTTTTGCTGACTTTATTGAAAATGCTCATTGTTTTGCTCCATGTAAAAGAGTTGCATGAGGCTGCAACCTGGGGCCCGGAGCGGGGCTGGCTGAACACGATGCCATTCCACAAAATGCCTGAAAAAAACATCCAGTTTCAGGTCTTTTCTTGTGGAATGACACAGCGCGTGCTCGTTTTGCCTTGCTCCGAAGTAAAAAACGCCTGAGCTAGTGAACTAACTCAGGCGCTCTTAAAGTTTCTTAGCGATTACTTGCGCAGGCCAAGTTTGGCGATCAGTGCAACGTAACGACCAGCGTCTTTGGACTTCAGGTAGTCCAGCAGTTTGCGGCGACGGCTGACCATACGCAACAGACCACGGCGACCGTGGTGGTCTTTGGCGTGGGTTTTGAAGTGAGGCATCAATTCATTGATGCGGCCAGTCAACAGAGCGACTTGGACTTCCGGGCTGCCGGTATCGCCAGCTTGGCGTGCATTGGCTTGAACAATGTCAGCCTTGATCGATTTTGCAATCATGGGTTTTCCTTAAGAACTTGCGAACGAAGCAGTGTTCCCACTGTGGGAGTTGACCGCTAAACGCCGTGTTTCTTCGCTGATTCAACACGCGGATAAGACGTAGCTAAAGCAGCAAAGCCTTGGATTATAGCCCAGGGTTCGGGCTGATCTCGGCCAACGGCCAGCGCGGCTTGACATCGAAGGTATAAGCCGTCTGCAGGTTCTCAAGCCCAGCTTGCAGGCGCATGCCGGCCGCCAATGCAATCATGGCGCCGTTGTCGGTGCACAAATGCAGCTCGGGGTAATGCACGCGAATGCCGCGCTGGCGGCAAACCGCATTGAGCTGGCGCCGCAGCTCTGCATTGGCACCCACGCCACCGGCCACCACCAAACGCTTGAGCCCGGTCTGAACCATGGCACGCATGGATTTCTTGAGCAGCACCTCGACAATGGCAGCCTGAGTGGAGGCTGCCAGATCAGCTTTTCGACTCTCCAACTCCTCGCCCAACTTCTTGGCCTGCGTCAGCACGGCGGTTTTCAGGCCGGAGAAAGAAAAGTCCAAATCCCCGCTGTGCAACAAAGGACGGGGTAATTTAAAGGCCGCAGGGTCGCCCTGCTCTGCCAACTTGGCCAAATGCGGCCCACCTGGGTAAGGCAAGCCCATCAGCTTGGCGGATTTGTCAAAGGCTTCACCGGCCGCGTCGTCAATGCTTTCGCCCAGCAGCTCGTAACTGCCGACGCGGTCAACCTGCATCAGTTGCGTGTGACCACCCGAAACCAGCAGCGCTACAAACGGAAATTCCGGCGGGTCGGCACTCAAAAAAGGCGACAGCAAATGCCCCTCCAGATGATGCACACCCATCACCGGCTTGGCCAAACTGGCGGCCAGCGAACAGGCCACACCGGCACCCACCAACAAAGCGCCCGCCAACCCCGGCCCGCGGGTGTAAGCCACCACATCCACCTGCGGCAAGGTGCAGCCGGCCTGACCCATGACCTCGGCGATCAACGGCAGCACGCGGCGAATATGGTCGCGACTGGCCAGCTCCGGCACCACGCCGCCATAAGCCTGATGCATCTCGATCTGGCTGTGCAGGGCGTGGGACAGCAGCACCGGCACGCCGGCACCCGACGTGTCGACCAGCGCCACGCCGGTTTCGTCACAACTTGATTCAATTCCTAGTACGAGCATGGCGTGAGTTTACGAGGCTGACGATGGTCCCTGGCTTGAATATTGCAAAATCACGGCCATGACCACCCTCTTGGCAACCCCTTCTACCCTGCGCTTGGTCGTGATTGCGCCGGATTTGTCGATGGTCGAGACAGACGACGAAGCCGCCCTGGCGCTGATTGAACGCTCGCGCCAATTACGCATTGGCTTGCTCGAAGGCGGTTTTAATTTAATTGCCACCCTGCCCGCTGACACCTTTTTGGCCGAGCGGTTGGCGCAGTTGCAACCCGACATGATCATCGTCGACGCCGAAAGCGACGCCCGGGATTCGCTCGAACATGTGGTCATGGCGACGCGCGACGCGCCCAGACCTATCGTGCTGTTCACCAACGATGAGGACACCAGCCACGTCAAAGACGCCGTGGCGGCGGGCGTTTCAGCCTATATCGTGGCCGGGCTGGAGCCAACCCGCATCCGCCCGATTCTGGATGTGGCGATGGCGCGCTTTGAACATGAACAAGGCTTGCGTCAAGAACTCGCCGACGTCAAAGGCGAGTTGCAGGACCGTAAAACCATAGCCAGGGCCAAAGCCATGTTGATGCAACGCCAAGGCCTGAGTGAACCCCTCGCTTACGACAAACTGCGCAAAGCCGCCATGGACAAAGGCTTGCGCATGGGCGAAGTCGCTCAGCGTCTGCTGGACGCCGCCGACCTGCTCGGCTGAACCCTCCCAAATTGGTGCGGTGCACAAAAACAGTGCGTCACCAGCACTGACTGCTGATGATTCGGCACCATCACGCCGAACTGATTGCGCCAAACAAGCTGCCCCCAACACGAACAAGGTTGGCACAGCTATTGCAACAACCCACGTACCGACTCTTCACTTCAACGGCGAAGTGGTGAGTCAACCGAACAAAGGCGTTCGTACCCGGCAACACAGCACTGTGTCTGCCAGGTCCGAGCGCCTTTTTTGTTTTTGCGATTGCTTTTTCTTGTTCTTCACCACTGGAGTTATCGACATGACTGAACTGCTGAAATCGTCTTTGACACGCCGCTCCGTGCTGCAAGCTGCCACGGTGGGCGCCATTGGCATCACACCAGCCCTGCGCGCTGCGGTTTACGCGCAAGGCTCAGACGCCCCGGAAAAAAAGGAAGTCAAGATCGGCTTCATTCCGCTGACCGACTGCGCCTCGGTCGTGATGGCTTCAGTGCTGGGTTTTGACAAAAAATACGGCGTCAAGATCATCCCGACCAAAGAGGCCAGCTGGGCCGGCGTGCGCGACAAATTGGTCAGCGGTGAGCTCGACTTTGCCCACGTGTTGTACGGCCTGGTCTACGGCGTCCACATGGGCACGGCTGGCCCGAAAAAAGACATGGCCGTTCTGATGGGCCTGAACAACAACGGTCAAGCCATCACGCTGTCGAAAAAGCTCGCCGACAAGGGCGCGGTCGATGGTGCCGGCCTGGCCAAACTGATGGCCAGCGAAAAACGCGAATACACCTTTGCGCAGACTTTCCCCACCGGCACCCACGCCATGTGGCTGTACTACTGGCTGGCAGCCCACGGCGTGAACCCGATGAAGGACGCGAAAGTCATCACCGTGCCGCCACCGCAAATGGTTGCCAACATGCGCGTCGGCAACATGGACGGTTTTTGCGTAGGTGAGCCTTGGGGACACCGCGCCATCATGGACGGTATCGGCGTCACAGCAACCACCACGCAAGACATCTGGAAAGACCATCCTGAAAAAGTGCTGGGCACCACAGACGAGTTCACCAAAAAATACCCGAACACCACGCGCGCTGTGATGGCGGCTATTTTGGAAGCCGGTAAATGGATCGACGCCAGCTTGAGCAACAAGAACAAGATGGCCGAAACCGTCGCTGACAAATCGTATGTGAACACCAGCGTTGATGTCATCAATCAGCGCATTTTGGGGCGCTACCAGAACGGTATGGGCAAGACCTGGGACGACCCGAACTACATGAAGTTTTACAACGACGGTGCAGCCAACTTCCCGTATCTCTCAGACGGCATGTGGTTCATGACGCAACACAAGCGCTGGGGCCTGATCAAGGAGCACCCGGACTACCTGGCGATTGCCAAACAGGTCAACAAGATTGACATCTACAAGCAAGCCGCGACGGCCGCCAACGTCAGTCTGCCGAAAAGCGAAACCCGCAGCAGCAAGTTCATGGACGGCGTGGTCTGGGACGGCAAAGATCCGAAGAAATATGCCGACAGTTTCAAGGTTCACGCCTGAACCTCGACGCGACATCTTCCGAGCGATTGATTTGAGTTGAATTACCTGAAAAGAGAGAAGGTCTAGCCATGGTCAGTGCCGTATTTCACAACCCGCTGGGGACTGCAGAGCCAGCCGTCGTCGCCCCGGTCACCGACGTGGTGATCAGCCCGGCTGTGGTGCGGCGCAGTGTTAAAAAACCAACCCCAGCAGCCGTTCCAAGCAAACCCCAACACGACCTCTCTTGGTTGTGGTTGGGCTGCTTACCGCCCGTGTTGGGACTGGGGCTGCTGGCGCTGGTTTGGGAGTTGATATCGATGGGCACTGGAGCGGCCATTCCGTCACCCAAGGACACCTTGATTCAGGCCATCGACATTTTCAGCGATCCTTTTTACAACAAAGGACCGAACGACCAAGGCATTGGCTGGAACATCTTGTCATCGCTCAAGCGGGTGGCCATGGGCTTTGGCTTGGCCGCAGTGGTCGGCATTCCGGTGGGCTTTGCGATTGGCCGTTTTTCCTTTTTGAGCCGCATGTTTAACCCGCTCATCAGCCTGCTGCGCCCGGTCTCACCATTGGCTTGGTTGCCCATCGGCCTGCTGGTCTTCAAAGGTGCTAACCCGGCCGCCATCTGGACCATCTTCATCTGCTCGATCTGGCCCATGATCATCAACACAGCGGTGGGTGTGCAACGCGTGCCGCAAGACTACATGAACGTGGCGCGGGTGCTGAACCTCTCCGAATGGAAAATCGTCACGAAGATTTTGTTCCCCGCTGTGTTGCCTTACATGCTGACCGGCGTGCGCCTGGCAGTCGGCACGGCATGGCTGGTGATCGTTGCAGCTGAAATGCTCACAGGTGGCGTCGGTATCGGCTTTTGGGTCTGGGACGAGTGGAACAACCTGAACGTCAAGAACATCATCATCGCCATCTTCGTGATCGGTCTGGTCGGTCTGATTCTGGAGTACATCCTGATCAAGATCGCCACCGCCTTCACTTTTGAAGAAGTCAAGAACTGAAAGCCCATCATGCACACTTCATTCAGTACCAAGTACATTGAAATCCAGGGCGTAGAGCAAACCTTCAAAACCAAGAAAGGACCGTTTTGCGCGCTCAAGGACATTGACCTGACCGTTGCCAAAGGCGAGTTCGTCGCGCTGATCGGTCACTCCGGCTGCGGTAAATCGACACTGCTGAATTTGCTCGCTGGACTGACCACGCCGACAGAAGGCACGCTGCTCTGCGCCAACCGCGAAATTTCGGGCCCCGGCCCGGAACGCGCAGTGGTCTTTCAGAACCACTCGCTGCTGCCTTGGCTGACCTGCTACGAAAACGTCTACTTGGCCGTCGAACGCGTTTTCTCAAAAACTGACAACAAGGCGCAACTGAAAGAACGCACCGACGCCGCGCTGACCATGGTCGGATTGACGGCTGCAGCCCAAAAACGGCCCGGTGAAATTTCTGGCGGCATGAAGCAACGGGTCGGCATTGCCCGCGCCCTGTCCATGCAGCCAAAGGTCTTGCTGCTGGACGAACCCTTTGGCGCACTCGACGCCCTGACCCGCGCCAAGCTGCAAGACGAGTTGCTGCAAATCGTCGCCACCACACAAAGCACGGTGGTGATGGTCACGCACGATGTCGACGAAGCCGTGCTGCTGAGCGACAAGATCGTCATGATGACCAACGGCCCCTCAGCCACCATTGGTGACGTGCTCGACGTGAAGCTAGCGCGTCCACGCAACCGCGTGGCGCTGGCGGAGAGCTCTGAGTACCTGAGCTACCGCAAAGCCGTGATCGACTTTTTGTACACACGACAAAGCCACGTCGAAAAATCCGCCTGAACCCCTCGATTTCAAACTTCACATCAATGAAAGAACAACGCCATGGACATGCGTGTCAAAAAACAAAAGCTGGTGATGGTCGGCAACGGCATGGCCGGTGTCCGCACCCTCGAAGAATTGCTCAAAGTAGCCCCCGATCTGTACGACATCACGGTGTTTGGTGCCGAGCCGCACCCCAACTACAACCGCATCTTATTGAGTCCGGTACTGGCCGGCGAACAAACGTTAGACGAGATCGTGCTGAACAGCTGGGAGTGGTACAGCGACAACCACATCACGCTGCACGCCGGCAAAAAAGTGGTCAGCGTTGACCGCGTCAAACGCGTCGTACGTGCTGAAGATGGCACGGAAGAATCCTACGACCGGCTGCTGATGTGCACCGGCTCGAATCCGTTCATCTTGCCGGTGCCGGGCAAAGACTTGAAGGGCGTGATCGCCTACCGCGACATCGCCGACACCAACGAGATGATCGCCGCCGCCACCCAGTACAAAAACGCCGTTGTCATCGGCGGTGGACTGCTCGGCCTCGAAGCGGCCAACGGTCTGATGCTGCGCGGCATGACCGTCACCGTGGTGCACGTCATGCCGACGCTGATGGAGCGCCAGCTCGACAGCGTAGCCGGCAAGCTGCTGCAAAAATCACTCGAATCACGCGGCCTGAACTTTCTCATGGGCGCGCAAACCCAAGAGCTCACCGGCAACGCCAACGGCCGCGTCGCGTCGATCAAATTCAAAGACGGCTCTGAACTCGCCACCGACTTGGTGGTGATGGCGGTCGGCATTCGCCCCAACACCGCGTTGGCCGAGTCAATGAACCTGCATTGCCACAAAGGCATCGTCGTCACCGACACCCTGCAAACCGTCACCGATGCGCGAATTTACTCGGTCGGCGAATGTGCAGCACACCGCGGCATTGCCTACGGCTTGGTGGCGCCTTTGTTCGAGCAAGCCAAGGTCGCCGCCAACCACTTGGCGTTGTTCGGCATTGGCCGTTACACCGGCTCGCTGACCTCGACCAAACTCAAAGTAACCGGCATTGACTTGTTTTCGGCTGGCGACTTCATGGGTGCGTCATCAGGGCGCCCGGAAGACGCCGGGACCGAAGAGATCATCATGAGCGACCCGTTCGGTGGCGTCTATAAAAAGCTCGTCATCAAAGACGACAAGCTGATCGGCGCCTGCCTGTACGGCGACACGGTCGACGGCAGTTATTACTTCAAGCTGCTGCGCGACGGTCGCAGCGTGGCGGACATTCGCGACAAGCTCATGTTCGGTGAATCCAACATCGGTGACGTCGGCCATGAAGGCCACAGCAAGGCCGTGACCATGCCCGACACGGCCGAAGTTTGCGGCTGCAATGGTGTGACCAAAGGCACCATCTGCAAGGCCATCAAAGAAAAAGGTCTGTTCACACTCGACGAAGTCCGCAAGCACACCAAGGCCAGCGCCTCATGCGGCTCGTGCACTGGCTTGGTCGAACAAATTTTGATGTTCACCGCGGGCGGCGACTACTCGGCTACGCCCAAACTCAAAGCCATGTGCAGCTGCACCGACCACGGCCACCAAGCGGTGCGCGAAGCCATTCGCGCCAACAAGCTGCTGACCATTTCCGACGTCTATAAATTCATGGAATGGCGCACGCCCAACGGTTGCGCCAGCTGCCGCCCGGCCATCAATTACTACGTCACCAGCAGCTGGCCCAAAGAAGCCAAAGACGATCCGCAAAGTCGCTACATCAACGAACGCAGCCACGCCAACATCCAGAAAGACGGCACCTACAGCGTCATTCCGCGCATGTGGGGTGGCGAGACAACGTCCAGCGAGTTGCGCCGCATCGCAGACGCTGTCGACAAGTACAAAATCCCAACCGTCAAAGTAACCGGCGGCCAGCGCATTGACTTGCTGGGTGTCAAAAAAGAAGACTTGGTGAACGTCTGGAAAGACATCGGGATGCCATCAGGCCACGCCTATGCCAAGGCGCTGCGCACGGTCAAGACGTGTGTGGGCAGTGAGTGGTGCCGCATGGGCACGCAAGACAGCACCCAAATGGGCAAAGACTTGGAGCGCGCGATGTGGCGCATGTATGCACCGCACAAGGTGAAGTTTGCCGTCAGCGGCTGCCCGCGCAATTGCGCTGAAGCTGGGATCAAAGACGTTGGCATCATCGGTGTCGACTCCGGCTGGGAGATGTACATCGCTGGCAACGGCGGCATCAAAACTGAAGTCGCGCACTTTTTTACCAAGGTCAAAACCGCAGCCGAAGTGCTCGAATACACCGGCGCATTTTGCGAGTTGTACCGCCAAGAAGGCTGGTACCTTGAGCGCACCGTGCATTACGTCAACCGGGTAGGCTTGGACTACGTCAAGAAAAAAATTCTCGACGACCACGAAGGCCGCAAAGCGCTGTGGGAACGCCTGCAGTTCGCCCTCGACGGCGAGCCCGATCCGTGGTTTGACTTCAAGGAAGCCGAAGTCGACACACGCCAATT
>CANCCE010000065.1 GCA_947374505.1 Comamonadaceae bacterium
GATGTCTTGATGTGCGGTTGCACCGTCAGCCCGGCTTCCACCGCCTTTTTGGCCAACAGCCCGGCCGCCAACAGCACGCTGGGGTTCGAGGTGTTGGTGCAACTGGTGATGGCGGCGATCAGCACGTCGCCATTGCCAATGCTGATGTCATCGTGCGAATGTGCTGGGGCAGGCGCCAGCGACTTGGCCGTCTCTAGCGTTGGGCGATTGGCCTCCATTTCTGCCACAAAACGCGGGCCACCGGCGGGCACCGGTGGACTCGCGGGCGCAGCCCCTAACTCGGCAGCATCGCCGCGCGGCAACAGGACACGTGTTCCCAACAACGTCGCGTCCTGGTTGAAGCCGTTGGCAGCCACCGGCTGGCTAAAGAGCGAGGAAAACTGCTGCTTCACGTTGCCCAGCTCAATCCGGTCTTGCGGCCGTTTCGGGCCGGCCAAACTTGGCGTCACGTCATCCAGGTTGAGCGTGACAACCTGGGAGTAATCGATCTCACCTTTCAAAGGCACGCCAAACAACTCTTGTGCCCGAAAGTAAGCTTCGAAGGTTGCGATTTCGGCAGCCGTGCGGCCGGTGCCGCGAAAGTAATCCATCGTTTTTTCATCGACCGGGAAGAAGCCCATGGTGGCACCGTATTCGGGTGCCATGTTGGCCAGCGTGGCGCGGTCAGGCGCACTCAGCGTGCGCGTGCCTTCACCGAAAAATTCGACAAACTTACCGACCACTTTTTCGCGGCGCAACGCTTCTGTCACGCGCAACACCAGGTCAGTCGTCGTCACGCCTTCACGCAAACGACCGGTGATCTCGAAACCCACCACATCGGGCGTCAGCATGTAGACCGGCTGCCCCAGCATGGCGGCCTCGGCTTCAATGCCGCCAACGCCCCAACCAACAACGCCAAGGCCATTGATCATGGTCGTGTGGCTGTCCGTGCCGACCAGAGAATCGGGGTAATAAACGGCATCAGCGCCGGTACCGCTGCGATGCACGCCGCGCGCCAGATACTCAAGATTGATCTGGTGCACGATGCCAAAGCCCGGCGGCACCACGCCAAAAGTATCAAACGCCTGCATGCCCCACTTGAGGAACTGGTAGCGCTCTTGGTTGCGCTGAAATTCAAGCTTCATGTTCAGGTCAAGCGAGTTCTTGGCACCGTAATGATCGACCATCACCGAGTGATCGACGACGAGGTCCACCGGGACCATCGGCTCAATCCGCTTCGGGTCTTTGCCCAGCCTGACCGCCGTGCTGCGCATGGCAGCCAAGTCAGCCAGCAGAGGCACGCCTGTGAAGTCCTGAAGCAACACACGGGCGACGACGAAAGGAATTTCTTCTGTACGCGCCGCCTGGGGTTTCCAGTTCGCGAGTTGCTCGACATGCTTGGCCGTGATTTTGTCATTGTCGCAATGGCGCAGCACAGACTCGAGGACGATGCGAATCGACATCGGCAAACGCTTGATGCCGGGAAACTGGCGCGTCAGCGCTGGCAAAGAATAAAAACGCCCAGAGTTGCCCGAACTTAATTCAAAGGTCTGAAGCGTGGAAGCAAATTCAGGGGATTGTGCTGGCAATTTTGGCATGACGACGTCCTTTTGAGATTCAATGAAAAAGGTCAAAAAGACCCCTGATTCATTTTGTCAGTCGCAGGTTATTTAGATGCTGCCCATCCGCATAGCCTCGCCTAGCAACGGGCATTGTTGGTGCCCTGTCGGTTAATGATGACAAGCGATCGCGGCGGCCGCTGACGGCGAAGCCGAACTAGCGCTTAAATCGGTTGCAGTTCCGGCTGTACACCGTCTGGCAATGGATATTGATCGACGTTCAGGCACATGCTGACCAACGTGTAGTAGCTCATGGCGGCCATGAGGTCAACCACGCCTTGCTCACCAACTTGCTGTGACAGCGCCGCATAGGTGGCATCACTGACTTGCCGTGTCTGGATCAGTTCATGACAAAACGCATGCACTGCAGCCACCTGCCCGGACAGAGCCGAAGGTGCTTGGCCCTGCGCAATGGCATTGATCAGGTTTTCATCCAGCCCCGCATCGAGCGCCATTTTGCGGTGCGCCCACCAGACAAACTGGCTGGTCCAAAAGCGCGCGATCATCAAAATAGCCAGCTCGTTGAGCATCAAGGGCAACGAGGATTCAAAGCGCGTGTGCACGCCAAACTGCTGCGCCAGTTGCCCCAGCGCCGGACTGCGCAGCAAGACGTTGTATGGCCCTTGCATAGAGCCGCGCTTGCCGCCAAGCACACTCTGCGTCATCTGCTGCTGGGCGGGCGTCATCTCTGACCAGGTGAGCGGTGCAAAGCGCTTGCCGCGCAGCTGAAATTCTGGCGTGGTGGTTTTGTCAGTGATCATTAAAAAGGCCTGTCGCCTTGCAGCGTGATGCGGTGCATGACGCGCCGAAAGCCGTGGTAATCATTCACCGGATTGTGCTGAGCGCAACGGTTGTCCCAAAACGCGATGGCGTTCGGCTCCCAGGCAAAGCGGCAAGTGAACTCCGGCTTGATTTGGTGTTGAAACAAAAATTGCAACAAGGGTGCGCTTTCTTCGTCGGTCATGCCCTTGATGCCGGCGGTGTGCGCAACATTCACAAACAGCGCCTTGTGCCCGGTTTCAGGGTGCGTTCGCACCACTGGATGCTCGGCCAAGTAGGACTTGGGCGCCGCCTCTTTACCGTCTGACTTGATGCGGTCTTCACGTGTTTTAGAGACGTCAGCCTTGGCCGAACTGCTGATACCCACAAGACCCTCGAGCAGCCTTTTCATGGTAGCCGACAAGGACTCGTAAGCCAGGCATTGGTTGGCAAACATGGTGTCACCACCATAGGGCGGGACTTCCAGCGACAGCAGCATGGAGCCCATCGGTGGCGCGTCAAGGTAAGTGGTGTCCGAATGCCAGATGCCGCCAAAGTTAACTTTTTCGTGCTCTAGTTTTTTAACTTCGATGATGTGTGGAAAGCCTTCCAGCCCTTTGACAAACGGGTACTCGATAGGCTCACCCATGGCTTTCGCAAAGTCTAAAAACTGCTGCGGTGTCAATTTTTGCTCACGCAAAAAAATAACTTGGTGTTGCAAAAAAACTTGGCGGATGTCTGCCGCCAGCGCGGTTGACATCCCCAGCGACAGATCGACACCGGAGATCACAGCGCCAAGGGCACCGGCAATAGGACTGACTTTCATGCGTGTAACTTTTAATCTGCAGTCGCACCAGACGATTTGACAACCGCCGCCCACTTTTGAATATCGGCATGCAACACGGCGGCAAATGCTTGCGGCGTGCTTTCGTAAGGCTCAGCACCCAAAGCTGCGAACTTGTCCTGGGTGTCTTTTTCCTGAAGAATGGTGTGAATATCTGCATTGATTTGACGGACCACCGGAGGCGGCATGCCCTTCGGGCCAAACAGGCCGAACCAAGGATTGATCACGAAATTCGGGTACCCGGACTCAGAAATTGTTGGCATGTCCTTGAAGGTTTGAGCGCGCTTCGACCCCGTCACTCCCAAGCCTTTGATGGTCCCGGCACGGATGTGCTGGGCCACCGATGGCAAGCTGGTAAAGACCAACTGGATCTGCCCTGACAGCAAATCGTTCAAGGCCGGCGCGGCTCCTTTGTAGGGCACATGCTGCATTTTGGTCTGCACGGCGGTGCTGAACATTTCGCCCAACAAATGGTTCACCGAGCCATTGCCAGCAGAGCCAAAAGAAATCGGATTTTTCGCAGCGTATGCCGCTAATTCACGGATATTGTTCACCGGCAATGAACCCGTCACAGCCGCCACAAACGGCACATTGGCCAAAGTCGCCACTGGGCTGAAGTCAGCCTCCGGGTCAAACGGCAGCTTTTTGTAAATGCTGACATTGATGGCGTGCGAACCCACATACGACATCAGCAAGGTGTAGCCGTCGCCGGGCGCTTTAGCGACGACGTCCATGCCAATGTTGCCACCCGCACCGGCGCGATTTTCAATCACCACCGGCTGACCCCACTTCTCCGACAACTTCTGCCCGACGATACGCGCTAAGGCATCGGAAGCACCGCCCGGTGTTTGTGGCACCACGATGCGCACCGGCTTGGTCGGAAAGGTCTGCGCTTGTGACAGCACAGAGGTCAGCGCCAATAAGGCAGCACAGGTGATATTTTTGATGGTCATGCTCGTCTCCAAAATACGGATCGCTATTATGAGCGGGAACAAAAAAGCCCCCGTTTTACAACGAGGGCTCAGGGCTGACTGGGCGCGAACCCAGGCTGGAAAATCAACCGATTCAGTTGACTGATTCAGCAACGTCCGTGTAGTCCTTGACCTGATCGAAGTTCAGGTATTTGTAGACCGTGCTACCCGCATCCTTCAAAACGCCCATGTCAGCCATGTACTCGGCTTTGGTCGGGATGCGACCGAGCTTGGAGGTGATGGCAGCGAGTTCGGCTGAGCCCAAGTACACGAAGGTGTTTTTGCCCAGACGGTTCGGGAAGTTACGCGTCGAGGTTGACAACACGGTGGCGCCTTCTTTGACCTGCGCCTGGTTGCCCATGCACAAGCTGCAACCGGGCATTTCCATGCGGGCACCCGCAGCGCCGAGCACGCCGTAATGGCCTTCTTCCGTGAGCTGCTTCGCATCCATTTTGGTCGGCGGCGCCATCCACAACTTGACCGGGATATCGCGCTTGTTTTCGAGCAGCTTAGAGGCTGCGCGGAAATGGCCAATGTTGGTCATGCAGCTGCCGATGAAGACTTCATCGATCTTGGTGCCAGCAACGTCTGAGAGCGTTTTCACGTCATCGGGGTCGTTCGGGCAGGCCAAGATGGGTTCATGGATTTCGGCCAGGTCAATCTCGATCACAGCGGCGTACTCAGCATCCGGGTCAGCCTTCAAAAGCTGTGGATCAGCCAGCCAAGCCTCCATGGCGGCGATGCGGCGCTTGATGGTGCGGACATCCGAGTAACCCGTCGCGATCATCCACTTCAACATGGTGATGTTGCTGGTGATGTATTCGATGATCGGCTCTTTGTTCAGGTGCACGGTGCAACCGCCCGCGCTGCGCTCAGCCGACGAGTCGCTCAGCTCAAAAGCCTGCTCGACTTTCAGATCCGGCAAGCCTTCAATCTCCAGGATACGACCAGAGAACACATTGACCTTGCCCTGCTTGGCCACGGTCAACAGACCAGCCTTGATGGCGTACAGCGGAATCGCGCTGACCAGATCGCGCAGCGTGACGCCGGGCTGCATCTTGCCTTTGAAGCGCACCAGCACGCTCTCTGGCATGTCCAGCGGCATGACGCCGGTGGCAGCGCCAAAGGCGACCAGACCGGAACCTGCCGGGAAGCTGATACCAATAGGGAAACGCGTGTGGCTGTCGCCGCCGGTGCCGACTGTGTCAGGCAGCAACATGCGGTTCAGCCAGCTGTGAATAATGCCGTCACCCGGGCGCAGCGAGATGCCGCCACGGGTGGTGATGAACTCTGGCAGTTCGTGGTGCATCTTCACGTCAACCGGCTTGGGATAAGCCGCCGTGTGGCAGAACGATTGCATGACGAGGTCAGAACTAAAGCCCAAGCAAGCCAGGTCTTTGAGTTCGTCGCGGGTCATCGGGCCGGTGGTGTCTTGCGTACCGACCGAGGTCATTTTGGGCTCGCAATACGTGCCGGGGCGAACGCCCTTGCCTTCTGGCAAACCGACCGAACGGCCGACCATTTTTTGCGCCAGCGTATAACCGCGGCCGCTGTCGACAGGGTCTTGCGGCAGACGGAACACAGTCGACGCAGGCAGGCCTAGCGCGGCGCGGGCTTTGGACGTCAATCCACGACCGACGATCAAGGGAATACGGCCACCGGCACGCACTTCATCAAACAGCACATCGCTCTTGAAGGTGAACTCGCCAATCACTTGGCCGTCTTTGAGGGCTTTGCCTTCGTAAGGGCGCAGCTCGATCACATCACCCATGGCCATCTGGCTGACGTCGAGCTCGATCGGCAAGGCGCCCGAGTCTTCCATCGTGTTGTAAAAAATCGGGGCAATTTTGCCACCCAAACAGACACCGCCAAAGCGCTTGTTCGGCACAAACGGAATGTCTTCACCCGTCCACCACAAGACCGAGTTGGTGGCAGATTTACGGGAAGAACCGGTACCCACGACGTCACCGACGTAAGCGACCAAATGCCCCTTGGCCTTGAGTTCTTCGATGAACTTGACCGGACCACGCTTGCCATCTTCTTCAGGCGTGATACCTGGGCGGGCATTTTTGTGCATGGCCAAGGCGTGCAGCGGAATGTCGGGGCGACTCCAGGCGTCAGGGGCTGGCGACAGGTCGTCGGTATTGATCTCACCGGCGCATTTAAAAATCGTCAACTGGATCGACTTTGGCACTTCAGGGCGGCTGGTGAACCACTCGGCATCGGCCCAGCTTTGCAGTACGGCCTTGGCGTAGGCGTTGCCCTTCTCAGATTTTTCTTGCACGTCATGGAACTGGTCGAACATCAACAGCGTCGACTTCAAGCCGGTTGCGGCTTGTTGTGCGACGGCAGCATCAGCGTCATCCAACAAGTCGATCATGGGACTGATGTTGTAGCCACCGAGCATCGTGCCCAGCAATTGCGTGGCTTGGACGCGCGACATCAGAGCGCATTTTTCAGTGCCATAGGCCACAGCGGCCAAATAACTCGCCTTGACTTTGGCTGCATCGTCAACACCAGCTGGCACGCGGTAAGTCATGAGATCGACCAGCGTTTTTTCTTCGCCTTTGGGCGGATTTTTCAGCAACTCGATGAGCTCACCGGTTTGCTTGGCAGTCAAAGGCAAAGGGGGAATACCCAGAGCGGAACGCTCTGCAACATGGGCGCGGTAGGTTGTCAAAAACTCGGACACTATTTTCTCCTGTCGTACAAAAATAAAGGTGGACTCAAAAAGGAAACAAAAACTAAAAAGACACTTAAATTCAATCCAGCAATCCGCGGGCGGGCCTGTCCTTCATGGCCTGGGCAACGGTCAATTGCGCCGGACTCATGCATTCGTCCGCCATCCGCTGGCCGGCTTTCTGGTTCATCAACATCGACTTGTTGGACAACTGCAGCCAAACGGCACCCGCCTGGCGGTCTTCCAGCCGGATCGCGCCCGTGGTGGTCACCACGGGAAACATGCGGTATCGAAAATTCTTGCCATGAACATTGAAATAACCTGGCGACAGCGGATCATGGGTCAGCGTCACTGACGCACCCAACTCGCAACGCAACACGCCGGTATGCACTTGCTGGGCGATGGCCAATTCAATGGGCTCCAGCGCCACTTCTGCCGCGGTGATACCCGCCGCCATCTGGTTCGCCGTGCTTCTGATTTCTACCCGACTGGCACTTGGCTGCGCCTTGCCCGCAGGGGCTGCTTTAGCAGCAGGCTGAGCTAACACAGCGGGGGCAGCAAGCCAAACGCAAGTCGCCAAGAAAGTGGGCAAGAGCAGGTTTTTCATGTGCGACAGCCTATACCTACCGGGCCATCAAGGGTTTCAGGAAATACCCCTGTGTCTCAAGGGGTAAGGTGACACCCGTCTGGTGGCCACGCTCCAGCACCTGCCAGTAATAGCGGTAACTGGCGCGGTCGTGCAGCTTGCCGTGGAAACTGATCGGTGCCCATTGCGCCTTGTCGGCGGCAGCAATCAGCTCGGCGGCCAACTCAATCTCAGCCTGCTGCGGCGCAAAAGCCGCCAAAATCGGTCGAATCTGACTCGGGTGAATGCTCCACATGCGGGTGTAGCCCAACTCGCGACTGGCCCGCAGCGCAGCGTTTTGCATGGCGACCAGGTCACTGAATTCGGTGACGACGCAATGCGACGGCACTTTGCCGTAGGCATGGCAAGCCGACGCGATCTCTAGCTTGGCACGCAGCACCAGCGGGTGACTGAACTGACCTTGGCTGCCCATGGCCTCAGCTGGAATGGCACCGTTGTGACTGGAAACAAAGTCCATCAAACCAAAGCTGATGGACTGAACCCGCGGATGCGCCGCCAATTCAAAGGCGTTGTGCACCGCCCGTGGCGACTCAACCAGCACATGCAGTGGCAACGCCAGCGCAGCACCACCGATAGCCGCCAAGGCTTTTTCCACCTTCAGCAAATCTGCAGCCGACTCCACTTTCGGAATCATCACATGGCTCAAGCGATGACCGGCCTGGCCCACGATGCTGGCGATGTCAGCCTCAAAAGCCGGATGGTCCAACGCATGCACGCGAACCGCGACGCGGGCCTCAGGCGCAGCAGCTAACAACAAGGACACCACCAAGGCGGCGTGATCAGCCTCACCACCCACAGGTGCACCGTCTTCGCAGTCCAGCGTCACGTCAAACACGCAAGCGCCAAACTCCTCCTGCATGTCGGCCTGCAATTGCAGGCTTTTACGCATGCGCGGCTCAACGCCGCTGTAGTGGTCGCACACCGGCAAGGTGCCGGCGGCGGCTTGAGCACCTAAAAGAACGTCGCGCGGATGTTGCATGGTGAGGCGCCCAGCCGGCTCACAGCAGGTGAGCAACGCCAGCTTGTTCGTCTTGCAGTTCTTTGAGTGTTTTGTTGATGCACTCTTGGCTGAAAGCGTCAATCGCCAAACCTTCGACCAAGGTGTACTCGCCGTTGGCGGTGGTGACCGGGAAGCCGAACATGGTGTCCTTCGGGATGCCGTACTGACCATCCGATGGAATGCCCATGGTCACCCATTTGCCGTTGCTGCCCAGCGCCCAATCGCGCATGTGGTCAATCGCTGCGTTAGCGGCCGAAGCGGCAGAGGACAGGCCACGCGCTTCAATGATGGCAGCGCCGCGCTTGCCAACGGTTGGCAAGAAGACTTCGGCATTCCAGACTTGGTCGTTGATCAGGTCTTTGACCGCTTTGCCGTTCACCGTGGCGAAACGGTAGTCGGCGTACATGGTTGGCGAGTGATTGCCCCAAACCGTGAGCTTTTCGATGTCTGCCACTTGGGTGCCGGTCTTGGCAGCGATCTGGCTGAGCGCACGGTTGTGGTCCAAGCGCAGCATGGCGGTGAAGTTCTTGCGTGGCAGGTCGGGCGCGCTCTTCATGGCGATGTAGGCGTTGGTGTTGGCCGGGTTGCCGACCACCAGCACCTTGACATTGCGGCTGGCCACAGCGTTCAGAGCCTTGCCCTGGGCGGTGAAAATTTGACCATTGATGGCCAGCAGTTCAGCGCGCTCCATGCCAGCTTTGCGCGGCATCGAACCGACCAGCAAAGCGTAATCCGTGTCTTTGAAGGCGGTCATCGGATCGCTGTGGGCTTCCATGCCGACGAGCAATGGGAAGGCGCAATCTTCAAGTTCCATCATGACGCCCTTGAGCGCCTTTTGTGGGCCTTCGAAAGGCACTTCGAGCAATTGCAAAATGACCGGCTGGTCTTTTCCCAACATTTCGCCAGAGGCGATGCGGAACAACAGGGCGTAACCGATTTGACCGGCAGCACCAGTGACGGCAACACGGACGGGTTTTTTGCTCATGACGAAACTCCAGGAAGGTTGTGAATCAAATTTTGGAAAGCTGCCGCTTTGGCAGGGCCACGGTCTGGCGAAGCCTCGGAGTTTACGCGGGAAAACCCCTGCCCGTCAATTTGTCTTATGTCTTATATAAGATATCATTCGTTGCTCTCTTATCTCAGCCATGTCGACCACTTACAACGCCCCCACTGAATCCCTGCCGCTGCCATCCGAGCCCAGCACAGGCCCAAGTGGAACGCCTGCTTTCAGCCCGCTGTACCAACAGATCAAAGTGCTGATTTTGCAGAGCTTGCAAAGTGGCGAATGGAAGCCCGGTGAGGCTATTCCCAGCGAGATGGACCTCGCTGCGCGCTTTCGCGTCAGCCAAGGCACGGTGCGCAAAGCCATTGACGAGCTGGCGGCTGACAACCTGCTGGTGCGCCGTCAAGGCAAAGGCACTTTTGTCGCCACCCACGCCGCGCAGCATGTTCAATACCGTTTTTTGCGGCTGATGCCCGACAGCGGCGACACCACCACCGAAGGCCCGGCAGAACGTCGCATCATTGAATGCAAGCGACTGCGCGCGCCGGCCGACATTGCCCGTGCACTGGGCTTGCGCAGCGGTGACGCCGTCCTGCAAGTGCGGCGGGTGCTGGCGTTTCAGGGCGTGCCGACCATTTTGGAAGACCTTTGGCTGCCAGCCGCTCCCTTCAAAGGATTGACCGCCGAAAGGCTCGACACCTATCGCGGCCCGATGTATGCGATGTTTGAAACCGAGTTCGGGGTGCGCATGGTGCGCGCTGAAGAAAAAATCCGGGCCTTGGTTGCGACCGCACCCGCCACGGACATTTTGGACGTCCCAGTGGGCGCGCCGCTGTTGAGCGTCGAGCGCATCGCCTACACCTACAACGACCTGCCGATAGAAGTGCGCCGCGGCCTGTACCGCACAGACACGCACCATTATCAAAACTCTTTGAGCTGACGCTTGACCACATGACGCTAGCCTGCCGCCACCTGTTGCTGATTTTGGGCGACCAGCTCGACCCAGACTCATCGATCTTCAACGACCTCGATCCCGCGCTGGACGTGGTCTTGATGGTTGAGGCCGTTGAGGAATCTACCCATGTCTGGTCGCACAAAGTGCGGACGGCGCTGTTTCTGTCGGCCATGCGGCACTTTGCAGAACAGCTTCGGCTGCGGCAATTTCAGGTTCATTACCGGGCGCTGGACAAACAGAACGACACCACTTTGGCAGACGGATTGCAGGCCGCCATAGCAGCTTATAAACCTGAGCGCGTGATCGGCGTGGAACCCGGCGACTTGCGGGTGCGCGCGCTGATTGCAGCCGCCTGCAAATCAGCCGAGGCGAAGCCCACGCCTCTTGAATGGCGCGAAGACAAGCACTTCTTGTGCAGCTTGCCCGAGTTTCGCCAATGGGCCGGTACATCGACCAGCCTGCGCATGGAGTTTTTTTACCGGAAGATGCGCCAACAGTACAAAGTGCTGATGGACGGCGATCAGCCAGTTGGCGGTCAATGGAATTTCGATGCCGACAACCGAAAAGGTTTCGGCAAAGCGGGGCCGCAAAACGTGCCAAAAGCCTTAGTTTTTGAGCAAGACAGCATCACGCAGGATGTCCTGCAGCTCGTGGCGCAGCGCTTTGCCGACCACCCCGGCTCGCTCGCAAGTTTCAACTGGCCCGTCACGCGCGAGCAGGCTTTGCTGGCATTAGAAGACTTTATTGCCAACCGTCTGCCGTTTTTTGGCGCGCACCAAGACGCCATGTGGACTGGCCTCGATTTCGGCTGGCACGCCCTGCTGTCGAGCTCCCTCAATCTGAAACTGCTGCACCCGCTGGAAGTGATCCTCGCCGCCGAGCGGGCGTACCACGAGCGCGACTTGCCGCTGGCCAGCGTCGAAGGTTTTATTCGCCAAGTGCTGGGCTGGCGCGAATTTATTCGCGGCGTCTATTTCCTGGACATGCCCGGCCTCAAAGAAGCCAATCATTTCGGCCATCAAAATCCCTTGCCGGCTTGGTACTGGACAGGCGACACCCAAATGAACTGCATGCGCCAGTCCATCAATCAGACGCTGGCCAATGGCTACTCCCACCACATTCAGCGCCTGATGGTCACCGGCATGTTCGGCGTCACTGCGCAGATCACACCGCAACAGTTGTGCGATTGGTATTTGGCGGTTTACGTCGACGCGGTCGAATGGGTGGAGTTGCCCAATACCGCTGGCATGGCGCTGTTTGCCAATGGCGGACGTTTCACCTCAAAGCCCTACATTGCCAGCGGCGCTTACGTCAAGCGCATGAGCAACTACTGCAGCGGCTGCAGCTACCAGCCAGAGGCCCGTACCGGCACCAACGCCTGCCCGATGACCACCTTGTACTGGAATTTTCTGGACCAGCATGAAACCCGCTTTTCCAGTAACCCGCGAACGGCCTTGATGGTCAAAAATCTGCAACGCATCGCACCTGAAGAGCGACAAGCGATCCGTGAGCGCGCCGCAGACATGCTGAAAAACCTGAACAACTTGTAAGTATTGCGCAAGCTCAACCCCCAAACGCCACACCAAGACACCCACCGACCCAAGAATCAGTCCTATTTGAATCCAATTTCCCGGAATAAATCCCGACCAAACCTGACCCAGGTCAAGATTCATGTTGCGTTGCAATAGAATTTGAAACTGAGCAGCTTTTGTTACCAACCAGTGACTCAAAAAATATAGAAAGCCAAGAATGTCCGAATCTGCGACAACCACCACGAAGAAGCGGCCCGAGTTCCGCAACATCAACGCCTTCACCGATCTCCCGAGTTATCGCCTACCCGCACCCGGTTGGGTTTCTATCCTGCACCGTGTCAGCGGTGCTGTGATGTTTGTCCTGATGCCCTTCGTCATCTGGATGTTCGACACCTCCATCTCATCGGAAATCTCGTTTGCGCGCTTCACCAGCGCCTTCAACATCGGCATGCTCGGCCTTCCTGGCTTCATCTGGAAGCTGGTGGCACTGGCTCTGATATGGGCTTTTCTGCACCATTTCACAGCCGGCCTGCGCCATCTCTGGATGGACGTTAGCCACAAGGCGGTCGAACTTCAATTTGGCAAAAACTCGGCCAAAACGGTCTTGGCCATCAGCCTGACGCTGACAGCAGTGCTCGGCGCTAAGCTGTTCGGCCTTTATTAATCCAGTCATAGGAACACCAGCATGTCTGTTAATTACGGCTCAAAACGCATCGTTGTCGGTGCCCATTACGGTTTGCGCGACTGGCTCAGCCAGCGCGTGACCGCCGCGCTCATGGCGCTCTTCACCCT
>CANCCE010000066.1 GCA_947374505.1 Comamonadaceae bacterium
TGCCGTTAGCCAGGGCTGCGTTTTGCGCAGTGGTGAGGATGCGGCTGCCGATGATGCCTGCTTCAGGCTTGCCACCGAGCGCCTTCACATAGGCGATACCCTTCTGGCCCGGCTCTAGGCGCGAGCCTGACACCATTGCGGCAAACGTGTCGACGATGTGCAGCCGGGCCCGGTCAGCGACCTTGCGAGGGACCGGTTTGGTGAGGGCTGAGGCGATGTGCTTGCTGAGCTTCAGCATCACCGCGGAGACATTGGTTTTTGTGGTCATGGTCTAGATTCAGGTTGCTTAAAGGCGATGTCGGTGCGAAAAGGCTGCCCTATTCCGCAGTGATGTTGAATTTTCCGATCAGTTCAGCCCAGGTGCGGGTCTCAGTCTTGATCAGGGTGGCGAACTCTGCCGGGGTGTTGATCACCATCTCGAGGCCCTGACGGGCCATGACGTCCTTCACCTCAGGCATTTGGACGACTTTTTGAGCGGCAGCCTGAAGCCTTGCGACAACAGCATCCGGGGTATTTTTTGGCACCAACAGACCGTACCAAGAAGTCACGTCAAAGCCCGTCAGGCCGAGTTCGTTCAGCGTGGGCAAGTCTGGTGCCACGGCAGATCGCGTGAGCGAGGTGACGGCCAGGGCTCGCAATTTCCCTTGACGCACGTGCGGCATCACCGCAGAGGCGCTGCCGAACATCAGCTGAACCTCGCCACCGAGGATGCCGGCTGTCGCTGGACCGCCTCCCTTGTAGGGAATATGCTGGATCTGGGTCCCCGTGCGGTACTTGAACAGCTCAGCGGCCAGGTGCAGCGGGCTACCCGGTCCACTCGACGAATAATTCAGCTGATCCGGCTTTGATTTAGCCAAGGCCACCAGTTCACCCAATGTTTTGACGGGAACCGTCTCATTGACCACGAGAAAATACTTGGCGGAAGCCAGCAGTGTCACGGGCTTAAAGTCGCGCTGCACGTCAAACGGCAGCTTTTTATAGAGCGAAGGGTTCATCGTCAACGATGTGTTGAAACCCATGAGGACGGTGTAGCCGTCGGGTTCGGCTCTGGCCACGAAGTCGGTCGCGATATTGCCCGATGCACCAGGCCGGTTGTCCACCACAATCGGTTGGCCAAGCAGTTCCAGCATTTTCGGCGCCATGATCCTGGCAAGACTGTCGGTGCCACCACCCGAGGGGAACGGCAAGACCAAACGAATCGGCCTCGAAGGATAAGCCGCGTCTGCAGCCATGGTGATGGGCGTATAAGCCGTGAGCCAGCCAGACAAGGCGAGCACTAGGCCTAAGCTCAAGGTGCGCTGTTTCATCATTTACCCTCCATCTTTATCAACGTTTGAGGTCTGCCACTGCGAACTGTTCAGTCAGCTCCCGGATGTCTTCTATTTCTTCAAGGCGGCCAATCAGTGCAATCGCTTTTTCGGTCTGTGGGGTGGGCCAGCGGCGGTACGCAGCACATTCGCGAAATTTATCAGCGATCTCCTCCTCAGTCATCGGGTCGGCCTTGTTGCCCTTGCCGAAATCGGCCCGTGCAGACAAGACTGTTCCGTCTTTCATGACGATCTCAACGAAACTCGTGACAATCGTGTGCTTTTCGCGTTGAGACTGTTCTGCGCTGAAGGTCTGGTAATCGACGCGGGAAATCATGGCTTGCACATCAGGCCGATTCACATAGGCATCGTTGAACTGATTCAGGCCGCACTGACGTTCGAGCAACAACGTCGCGAGGCAAAACTCGAGGCTGAACTTGGCCTGCAGTTCCGTCGTTGGACGGTGGTGCAGCAGCGTGTGATGGATGTTCTGGCTGGTGAAGACGCGAATGGTCTGCACCGCGTCCGGCTGCACGTCGTGCCGGCGCACCAGGTTCAGCATGGTTGTCATTGCCGGGTGTCCCAAGCTACCAGTGGGAAAAGGCTTGAGCCAGATGCCGCGGTCGGAAAAACTCCAAGGCTTGCCGAGTTTATCCATCAAACGAGGGGGTTCGCTGCCACCGCCGAGCGCCTGAAAAAACCCACGCTTAGCCTCGAGCACGATAGGCGAAGCGGTGAAGCCCTTGCGCTGAAGGTCGGCAGACACAATGGCGCATTCTGCCGAACGCCCGGCATGAAATGGCTTGACCATGGTGCCAAAATTTTCTTGCAATCCGCCCGCTTGGCTGGCGGCGATGCCCAGCGTGGTGCGCATGGCGTTTGCATCACCGCCGTACAGTCGCGTGACAGCGACCGAAGCACCCAGCATGCCGCACGTGGCGGTGGCGTGAAAGCCGTGCAGGATATGGTTGACATGGGTGGCGTCGAAAAGCCGGCACGCCACTTCCACACCCACTTGGTAGGCCGTCAAAACGTCTCGACCCGAAGCACCTCTCGCTTCACCCGCCGCGAGCAGGGCCGCGAGCACGGGTGCTGTAGGGTGGATACCCTGGAAGCGCCCTGTTTCGGCCTGCAGCGTGTCATCGTAGTCGTCAGCATGCATCGCCGTGCCGTTGGCCAACGCCGCAAAACGGGGCGATAGGCGAAGGGCTGATCCAAAGACCGTCGCCTTTCCGACGCAACCCAGTTCCTCAAGGTAGCTATTGAGCACATGCAATGGCTCCGATACGGAGCCGGACAACGCCACACCCAAGGCATCGAGGATGGATTTTTTCGCCAAGCGCTGGACGTCCGACGGAATGTCGGCATCGACAACGCTGGCGGCAAAACCAGCCACGTAATCCGTCATGGGGGGCGCGCTGGCTGACTCCGTCACTGCGGTCATGTCTTGTCTCCGAGTTAATCTTATGTTGAGGCTGAAACAGCCTGTTTGGACGTGACTTTGCAATCTCACAACGGTGTTGTCAAGTGCATAAATCTGAGGAACTGTCGCGTTTGGCGCATGAATAAAATCATCAACCGCCCTTTGCACCGACCTCACAATCACACATGAACAAAGTGAGCCCCAAAAAACTGTTGCTGACAAAATGGACAGCTGTTCAGCCATTGCGCAAAGACAAGCACTTCTTGGTTGCGACAGTCATCGAGCCCGACCCTCCTGATGCGCCGTTGGAGTGGGTCGAGCTTGAGGCGATATTTTCTAAATCGCGGCACCGTATTGCTTGGCGAGAGTTAAAAAATTCGGATCTCTGGCGTCAGGGATGGGTATAAAAAAACCACCCGAAGGTGGTTATTGGAGGGCGCTTAAACCAATCAGTTGAGAGCGGTTTTCTTGCCGTCCTTGTAAACATACAAAGTAATGGCCGGGTTCTTCAACTCACCCGTTGACTCAAAAGCAATGTTGGTGGTCACGCCTTTGAAGTTGGTCTTGATCAGCTCAGCCATGTAAACCTTGGGATCGGTCGACTTGGCGCGCTTCATGGCATCAACCAGCACAAAGGTGGCGTCGTAGGTGTAAGGGCTGTAGATCTGGAACTGGCCCGGGTACTTGGCGTCATAGCGCTTTTTCCAGGCTTGGCCGCCAGGCATTTTGACCAGCGAAGAGCCGCCTTCAGCGCACACCACGTTGCTCAGCGTTTTAGCGCCTGCGGCCAGCTGGGCAATGGCCGTGGTGCAAATGCCGTCGCCACCGAAGTACTTGACATTGCTCATGCCGAGTTGCTCCATCTGGCGCAGCATCGGGCCGCCTTGCGGGTCCATGCCGCCGTAAAAAATCGCGTCAGGCGACTTGGCCTTGATGGCCGTCAAGATAGCCATGAAGTCGGTTGCTTTGTCGGTGGTGAACTGCTCGTCGACGATCTGCATGCCTTTTTGCTGTGCCGTCTTTTTGAACACGTCAGCAACCCCTTGCCCGTAAGCGGTGCGGTCGTCAATGATGGCGACTTTTTTCAGCTTGAGCGTGTCGGCGGCATAAAAAGCCAAGCCGGCACCGAGAGCGTTGTCGTTGGCAATGATGCGGTAGGTGGTCTTGTAGCCGGGCTTGGTCAAGCTCGGGTTGGTGGCCGCCCCGGTGACGTGCGGAATGCCGCAGTCGTTGTAAATTTTGGCAGCCGGAATGGTGGTGCCGGAATTCAAGTGTCCGACAACGCCAGCGACTTTGGAGTCGCAGAGTTTTTGGGCCGCGGCTGTGCCCTGTTTCGGGTCGGCAGCGTCGTCTTCAGCGACGATTTCAAATTTGATCTTTTTGCCGGCGATGACGATATTCTGTGCATTGAGATCCTCAATGGCCATGCGCACGCCGTTTTCGTTGTCCTTGCCATAGTGGGCTTGCCCGCCAGACATGGGCGCAACGTGGCCGATCTTGACGACCTGCGTCTCTTGTGACGCGGCGAATCCAGCAACCATGGTCGTGACAACGGCCACGGTCAGTTTGATTTTCAAGTTCATAGTGAGCTCGATGTGTAAAGAGTTTGGACGGATAAAAAACAGCTAAACCTCAGGTCGAAAGATACAGCAATTTTGAAGCCCGAACTATTCGCGCGAAGGAAATTCAGGCCGGGTCGCTGCGGTTTCTTGCCTCACGGCGTGGGTCACTGCCTCCAGCACCACGGCACTGATCTGGGCTCGCAAGGCAATCTTGAAGGACTGCATCTGAGCTTCGACAACGCTGTCGACCGTCTCCTGCAAACGACTTGCCAGCGAGAGTTCTACCCGCAACAGAATGCGCTCGAGCATGGCAGGTGCCAGCTCATTGACGGCTTCGCGGGGTGTTGGCGGAATAGGCGATGGCGATGTGTTCGGTCCGTCTGGCCACCCCTGCAAAAGATTCGCGAACTCGGCGGGCAACGCCATCGGGGAGGTGACAGGATCAGGCCGAACCACCTCGGTGAGTGTGGGGACAAAATTCGGCGGCGCGTGGCGTGGCGTTTCGTTCATGCGTGCTCGGCTCGACTGCTCTGGTCAATGCTCAGGTCAAACTTTTTCAAAGCGTAACCGCGGTCTTTGTAATGCTTCCAACGAAGACGGGCTGACAGCCGATCATCTTCGGCGCTGCCGACCAATTCAATGAAACGCTCAAAACGCTCAAATCCCTCTGGCACGCCTTGCCCCAGATTGACAAGCACGCCGTGGAGACTATTTTCAAACGCCGGATCAGACGGTGAGGCGGCCAGCAGAATAGGCGTGACCGCCACAGTCGCCGGGTCAGCATCGCTACGGCAATGTGGCAAAAACTCAGTGCTTGAAAACGTCCACAACATGGGGTCCAGCTGCGCCAATAAATGAGGCTCTGCAGTCACCATGATTTTGGCGCCGCCGGCACGCGCCTTGCGCAGCAGCCGGCAGCTGTAAGCCAGCTTGTCGCCCACGTTGAAGTGAAACTCCACCTCGGTCATGCGCTAAGGACTTTGACTCGTTTCTTGGCGGGCACTTTAGCAACCAAGGGGCTTTTAGCCGCCTGCTCCAGCAAATACTCCACCAGCAAAGCCACCGGTCGTCCGGTCGACCCTTTGGCCGCGCCACTCTTCCAGGCCGTACCGGCAATATCAAGGTGAGCCCATGCAAACTTGCCAGCGAAACGCTGCAAGAATTTAGCCGCCGTGACAGCGCCGCCAGCGCGTCCAGCGACGTTGGCGACATCTGCAAAGTTGCTCTTCAAGCCATCGGCGTAGTCTTCGTCCAACGGCATGCGCCAGCACAGGTCGAGCGAGCGCTCGCCCGCAGTCAGCAGAGATTGGGCGAGTGCGTCGTCGCTTGAAAACAAACCGCTGCGCACAGCACCCAGCGCCACCACGCAAGCCCCCGTCAGCGTGGCGATGTCAACCACGGCGCGCGGCTTAAAGCGTTCTGCATACGTCAGCGCATCACACAAGACCAACCGCCCTTCGGCGTCGGTATTGAGAATCTCAATCGTCTGACCGCTCATGCTGGTGACCACATCGCCGGGCTTGATGGCCTTGCCATCGGGCATGTTTTCACAAGAAGGAATCAGACCGATGACATTGAGCTTGGGCTGCAATTCGCCTAACGCCCGGAAGGCACCAAGGACACTGGCGGCGCCGCACATGTCGAACTTCATTTCGTCCATCTCGGAGGCCGGCTTGATGGAAATTCCGCCCGTGTCAAAGGTGATGCCCTTGCCCACCAGCACCACCGGGGCGTCGGCTTTGAGGCCACCGTCATAGCGCAGCACGATGAAACGCAACGGCTCTTCTGAGCCGCGTGCCACGGCCATGAAGGAGCCCATGCCCAGTTTGGCGACTTCCTTGGGACCCAGAATCTCGACCTTGATGCGCGGCAACTTGGCCAGCTCACGGGCTGCACCCGCCAGCATGACCGGCGTTGCGTGATTCGCCGGGCGATTGCCCCACTCCTTGGCCAGTGCAATGCCTTTGACCAACCCAACGGCTTTTTCAAAGCCCTCTTTGGCCTCAGCGGCACTGGCAACCGCCACCACGACGCGCTGCAGTTTGGCTGGTAACACCTTAGATTTGGTGGCGCTGTAGCTGTAAGCCGCATCACCGCAGGCCACCACACCGGCTTGCATGTGAGCGGCGCCGGCCTCTTTGAGCAGGCTGAGACACAGCACCACGCGCTGGGCATTACCGCCTTTGATCGCGGCCATAGCGGCGGTCACTGCCGCGCGGACGTTTTTAGCGCTGCCCTCGCCTGCGCCCACTAAGATGACACGGGTTGCTGCAATACCGGTCGTCCGGTAGGCCTGCAACAGTTTGCCGGGCTTGCGCTCGAAGTCGCCGCTCTGGGTTGCCGCCTCGACGAGTACCGACAAAGTGTCGTCGCCCTCAGCCACATCCAGCGGGACAAGCACCACCAAGGCGTCACATTTTTCAGTACAAACACGCGAGCGGGTCAATGTCTTGAGTTCGAAGTCCATAATTCAAGCCTAGTCAGTTACGCAAAAAAGCAAATAGTCGCTCCATGTTATTCCAATCCTCGATGCGCAAAGAATTGGCGCGCAGTTTCGGTGCCACCTTGGTGGTGCTGATCACCATCATCATGACCATTGTGCTGATCCGAACCCTCGGACAGGCTGCCCGTGGCTCGATCAGTCCTCAAGACGTTCTGCTCATCATGGCTTATTCGGCACTGGGTAGACTGCCTATCATCCTCACGTTGTCGCTGTTCATTGCCATGGTTAGCACGCTATCCCGGATGTACAAAGACAGTGAGATGGTGGTTTGGTTTTCCAGCGGCCGGGGTTTGATCTCTTTTCTGAGGCCCTTATTTCGTTTTGCCTGGCCGGTGCTGCTGGTCATTGCCTTGGCCTCCCTTTTTGTCTGGCCGTGGTCAAACGAACAAACAAGGGAGATGCGGCAGCGCTACGAACAACGCGGCGACCTGGACCGCATCGCTCCAGGGGAGTTTCAGGAGTCGTCCAACGGTAGCCGTGTTTTTTTCATTGACCGAAGCTCTGAGGGCCGTAACGGCAGTAACAACATCTTCATCTCATCGACCGACAAGGACAAAAGCGCCATCACCACCGCGCGTGCAGGCCGTATCGAAATGCTCGGTGACTCTCAGATGCTGATTCTTGAAAACGGCCAGCGTCTTGAAAACACCACGGGCAACTCGGCCCTGAAAATCAGTGACTTTGAAGAATACGGCGTTCGCACTGGCAATAGCAGCGAACTCGGGCCTGACGAACAAGAGCTCAGCACGATCTCAACCCGCAACCTGATCAAATCGCCGACCCGCAGCAATCTGGGCGAACTGGCGTGGCGGATTGGTTTGGCCATTGCCGCCATCAATTTTGTGGTGATAGCGCTGGCGCTGGCAGCCGTCAACCCGCGTGCAGGTCGCAGCAGTAATTTGATATTTGTGGTTTTCACCTTCGTTGTCTATTCCAATGTGATGAGCATCGGCCAAGGGTGGGTGGCCTTAGGACTCGTCAGTTTCAATGGCCTGCTGCTGATGCTGCACGGCGGCGTTTTCGTCGTCAGCATGGCCTGGCTCATCAAGCGGCACTTGAACTGGAGTCTGAGAGATATCTTGCGCCATCGAGCACCCCGACTTTCCACAGGGGTCAAGATCCAGCCATGAAAACGATTCGCAAGCTGATTTACCGTGAAGTCATCGCGTCCATCGCTTTGGTGGCACTTGGGTTTTTGTCCTTGTTTTTCTTTTTTGACTTGGTCGATGAACTTAAATACATCGGCAAAAGCAATGGTTTGACGGGTGATGGGAACACCTACCTTCTTGGCCACGCCCTGCTGTATGTGAGCCTGCAATTGCCAAACCACCTTTACGAGTTGCTGCCGATCTCGGTCCTGATCGGGACTATTTTTGTGATGGCCAGACTCGCACAAAGTTCAGAGTTCACCATTCTGCGGACCAGCGGACTCGGCCCCTGGCGAGCGCTGCGGCTTCTGCTGCTGTTGGGCGCCATGTTTGTGGTGCTCAGTTTTGCGGTTGGCGACTATTTGGCCCCCGTGGCCGACCGGGGCGCTCAACTGCTCAAAGCCAAATATCAAGGGCGAATCACCATCGGCCAAACCGGCGCCTGGCTCAAAGAAAAACAGACTTATAGCAACTCTGTCGTGAACGTGGGTGCCTTGACCTCGAATAATGAGATGCAAGGCCTGCGCATCTTTGAGTTTGACAACAAGGGGCTGGTGATATCCATGACGGAAGCCGACTCAGCACAGTTTCAGGAGGATAACGCTTGGTTACTCAAGCAAACCCTGCGCACTGATTTTCAGATCAGGCCCAGCCTTGACGGTGCCAATAAAGCGACTGAATCAGCCAACGTGAGCATCAGTCGTGCCGACCAACAGCGCTGGCCAACTGACATCAGCGCTGAGATGGTGTCCGTCGCGTTGCTCAAGCCAGACCGCATGGCCACCTATGACCTGTTCAACTACGTGCAGCACCTGAAAGCCAACGGACAAACCGCCCAGCGCTACGAAATCGAATTTTGGAAAAAAGTTTTTTACCCGCTGAGTTGCCTGGTGATGGTCATGCTGGCCTTGCCGTTTGCGTACCTGCATTTCCGTTCTGGCAGCGTGACCTCCTATGTGTTTGGCGGTGTCATGATCGGCATCAGTTTTTTCCTGCTGAACAACGTCTTTGGCTACATCGGCAACTTGCAAAACTGGCAACCCTGGTTAGCGGCGGCCACACCTGGACTGTTGTACGGCGCTGTGTCCATGGGCGCATTTGGCTGGCTGGTGCTGCGACGATAAAAAGAATCCCCTTTGAAGACACCTATGAAACCCGCTATTATTTTGTTCGCCCACGGCTCCAGAGACCCGCTCTGGAGGCTGCCCATTGAGGCCGTCGCGGCTGAAATTCAGTCGCGCGACCAAAGCGTGCAAGTCAGTTGCGCGTATTTAGAATTGTGTCTGCCCAGTCTGCCGGAGGCGGCCGCTGCATTCATCGCCGCTGGCGTGCTGCACATTCGCATCTTTCCACTCTTTTTGGGGGTTGGTAAACACGCGCGAGAAGACCTGCCACTCATCATTGAAGAAATCCGCAGCGCCCACCCCGGTCTGCGACTGGAACTGCTGCCGACGGCTGGCGAGTCGCCCCAACTCACGGTGCTGATGGCCGATATTGCCCTAGCTTAAACGACATATCAAAAGGATTCTTTATCGCCTAAATGGCATAATGAAGTCCCCGATCAGCCTGTATATGTCATGAACCTCCATCAGTTTCGCTTCGTCCAAGAGGCCGTGCGCCGCAACCTGAATTTGACCGAGACCGCGCGCGCGCTGCACACGTCGCAACCAGGCGTGTCTAAAGCCATCATTGAGCTGGAAGAGGAATTGGGCGTGGAAATTTTTGCCCGTCACGGTAAGCGCCTGAAGCGCGTGACCGAGCCCGGCCAGCACGTTTTGAAAAGCATTGAGCTCATCATGCGCGAGGTCGGCAACCTGAAACGCATCGGGGAGCAGTTTTCAGCGCAGGACAGCGGCACCTTGTCGATTGCCACCACCCACACGCAAGCCCGTTATGTGTTGCCGCAACCCGTCGCCCGGCTGCGCGAGGCATTCCCCAAGGTCAACGTCAGCCTGCATCAGGGATCGCCCGACCAAGTTGCCCGCATGCTGATTGATGAAGTGGCCGAGATCGGGATCGCGACCGAGTCGCTGGATCATTACGACGAACTGATCACCCTGCCCTGCTACGAATGGCAACACATGTTGGTGATGCCCGTGGACCATCCACTGGCGCGCCAAACCAACATCACATTGGAAGAATTGGCCGAGCAACCGTTGATCACCTACCACCCTTCGTTCACCGGTCGCACCAAGATCGATGAAGCCTTCAGCGCCAAGCGCCTGCACCCCCGCATTGCACTTGAAGCGATTGACTCCGATGTCATCAAGACGTATGTGAGGCTCGGTCTGGGCGTTGGCATCGTGGCTGAAATGGCCATGAAAGACGATGGCACCAATACGGATCTGATCTCACTGCCGGCAGGCCAACTCTTTGGTATGAACGTCGCACGGGTGGCCTTCAAGCGCAGCGCTTACCTGCGCAATTTTGTTTACAAGTTTGCTGAATTGGTGAGCGACAAGCTGACCCGCGAGCAGATCGCCAGGGCCATGTCTGGTCGCTTTCATGACGACGAAGTTTGAGCCCATGACCACACTGACATCCACTGCCGCCGTGCGAGAGCACACGCCTGCCCTGACCAGCCGCCTGCCGAATGTTGGCACGACTATTTTCACCGTCATGTCGGCGCTGGCCGCTGAAAAAAATGCGGTCAATCTAGGTCAAGGGTTCCCTGATTTCGAGTGCGATCCAGCCTTGGTCAACGCCGTCACAGACGCCATGCAGCGGGGCCTGAACCAGTATCCGCCCATGACCGGTGTGCCGGTGTTACGCGAAGCTATTGCCGCCAAGATACACACTCTCTACGCTCGAAGCTACAACCCGACTACCGAGATCACGATCACCGCTGGTGCCACGCAG
Organism: Comamonadaceae bacterium; assembly: GCA_947374505.1. Classification (GTDB taxonomy): domain Bacteria; phylum Pseudomonadota; class Gammaproteobacteria; order Burkholderiales; family Burkholderiaceae_C; genus Polaromonas. The sequence continues at coordinate 10,803 of CANCCE010000066.1, forward strand.
GCCATCATCACGATCATCCTCGCCGTCGTGCACCCGGGTGACGAGGTCATCGTGCTGGAACCCTGCTACGACAGCTATGTGCCGAACGTTGAATTGGCTGGCGGCCAAGTCGTGCGGGTGCCGCTGACGCCCGGCACTTTTCGCCCGGACTTCGAAAAAATCGCCACCGCCATCAGCCCCAAAACGCGGGCCATCATCATCAACTCACCGCACAACCCGAGCGCGACAGTGTGGACCGAAGCCGAGATGCTGAAGCTGCAAGCCTTGCTGGCACCGACGGAGATCTTGCTCATCAGCGACGAGGTCTATGAGCACATGGTGTTTGACGCCGCACTGGGCGCACAACACCACAGCGCGGCGAGCTTTCCGGGCTTGGCGGCGCGAGCTTTCATTGTCAGCAGCTTTGGTAAGACCTACCACGTGACCGGCTGGAAAGTCGGCTACGTGGCGGCCCCCGCAACACTCACGGCAGAATTCCGGAAAGTCCATCAGTTCAACGTCTTCACCGTCAACACGCCGGTGCAATACGCACTGGCCAGTTACATGGACAAACCCGCCGCTTACCTTGAACTGCCAGCATTTTACGAAGGCAAACGCGACCTGTTTCGTGAAGGTCTTGCCACGACACGTTTCAAGCTCTTGCCGAGCGAAGGGACCTATTTTCAGTGCGTCGATATTTCTGATGTCAGTGACTTAGGTGAAGCTGACTTTTGCAAATGGTTAACGACCGAGATCGGCGTTGCCGCTATTCCGCTGTCCGCTTTCTACGGCAACGCCTTTGACCAACGTGTGGTGCGTTTTTGCTTCGCCAAGAAAGACGACACGTTGAAGGCTGCTTTGGCAAGACTCGCCAACCTTTAAATACGCTAAAAAAAACAGTCGCAATGACGGATCGCGACGACAGGTTAAGAGTTGATCTGAGCCCACGCTTTGTCTAGTCGTTTAATGCTGACCGGCTGCGGCGTGCGTAATTCCTGCGCAAAGAAGCTCACCCTCAACTCTTCCAGCAGCCAGCGGTATTCCTGCATGCGCGCATCGACGGCCCCTTTGCGGTCCGCCACGAGCCGCCAATAGCGCTGCTCTTGCAGCTTCATCTCGACCAAGCGGGCGGTGTCACGTGCCGGGTCGGCACGCCACTTTTCCAGCCGCAAGGTGATGGCTTTCAGGTAGCGTGGAAAGTGTTGCAGTTGCCCATAGGGCGTCATCATCAAAAACCGTTTGGGCACCAAGCGCTGCAGTTGCTGAGCGGCATCTGCAGAGGCATCGGCGGCGTTCTTCGTGTCCTTGATCTTGCGCTGGGCGGCGGCGAATTCGATCAGGATGCCGGCAGCCAGACGCGCTACTTCACTGGCAATCAAGGTCAGTCGGCCACGCCCATCGTCGACCCGTTTTTTGAACTCGACCTCGCCTGTCGGCAAAGGGTCCACCAGAAAGGCACGGTCCAAGGCCACGTCGATGATCTGTGTCCGCAACTCTTCAAGCGTGCCGCCGCCAGAGTTGTCTGCCGCCCGGCCGACCAGCATGTAAGCCGTGGCTGTTTTCTGCAGATCAGGCAAGTTCTTCTCTAAGTATTTCAGGGCATCTTTGATTTGCAAAGAAAACAAGCGACGCAGACCGGCGCGGTGTTTGGCGGCTGCCATGTCGGGCTCGTCGAAGACCTCAATCGTCACCGCGTCGCCCAAGTCGATCAGCGCCGGAAAGCCGATCAACGTTTG
>CANCCE010000067.1 GCA_947374505.1 Comamonadaceae bacterium
CGGTGCACGACAACATCGCGTTGGCGGTGCAAGCCCGCAGCGGTAGCAGCATGCGATTTTGGGCATCTGCACGCAGTGAAACGGCTCGCTATGCTGAGGCCGCTACGGTGGCTGAACGGGTCGGTTTGGGGCCTCGGTTGAGCACGCTCGCAGGCCTGCTGTCGCATGGTCAGCAGCGCCAGTTGGAGTTGGGTTTGGTGCTGGCTGCCAAGCCGCAATTGCTGCTGCTCGACGAACCCATGGCAGGCATGGGCCCGGACGAGTCGGAGAGTATGGTGACCCTGTTGCAAAGCCTGCGCGGCGAGGTCACTATTTTGCTGGTCGAACACGACATGGATGCTGTTTTCCGCCTCGCCGACACGATTTCTACCTTGGTCTTTGGCAAGGTGATCGCGACCGGCTCCGCCCAGGAAATTCGCGACAACCCCGAGGTCAGACGAGCCTACCTGGGCGACGATGAGGTTGTGGCGTGACTCAGCTGCTTGAAATCAAGAACCTGCAAACGTCTTATGGCAGCAGTCAGGTGTTGTTCGACATCGGCTTGACCATGCGGGCCGGTGAGGCCGCCGCACTGCTGGGGCGAAACGGTATGGGCAAGACCACGAGTGTCCGCTCCATCATGGGTTTGACCAGGCCGAACAGCGGCTCGATCCGTTTTCTGGGTGAGCGCATCGAGCACCTGAGCACGGACAAGATCGCGCGCATGGGGATGGCGCTGGTGCCTGAAGGCCGGATGATTTTTGCGACTTTGTCGGTGCAAGAAAACCTACTGGCTTTTGCGTCCAACCGCTGCCACAGCACAGAGCCTTGGACGCTGGAGCGCGTCTACCATCTGTTTCCCAGGCTCAAGGAGCGGGCTCGCAACATGGGCAACCAACTGTCCGGTGGCGAGCAGCAGATGCTGGCGATTGGCCGGGCCTTGATGACCAATCCACACTTGATGATTCTGGACGAGGCCACCGAGGGCCTGGCACCGTTGGTGCGTGAAGACATTTGGCACTGTCTTGCAACCCTCAAGCAAGCGGGTCAAAGCATTTTGGTCATCGACAAGTATGTGCAAAAACTGATCACGCTGGCAGACCAGCACACCATCATCGAGCGGGGCCGCGTGGTCTGGCAGGGTAGCTCGCAAGCCCTCGGCGAACAGCCCGATGTGTGGCACCGTTACATCGGAGTTTGATCCAACTTATGCCCTGCAGCACGATGCCTATTGCACACTCTTTTCAGGCAACAGACGCCGTCTTCACCGCCCAACGCTGGGTCCGCTTCTCTGACTGTGACCCCGCTGGTATGGTGTTCTACCCACACTACTTTGTCATGTTGAACGGGCTTGTAGAGGACTGGTTTACCCATGCATTACGGGTCGACTACGCCACTCTTTTGGGACCTCGAAGCATAGGCTTGCCCATGGTTTCGATGCAATGCGATTTTAACAAGCCAAGCCGCATGGGTGAAAGCATCACATTTCATTTGCGTCTGCTCAGGCAGGGGAGTCGCTCCCTCACTTTGAGTGTGCACTGCACTGGCACGTTACCACCGCAGTCCCTGCGCTGGAGTGCCCAATTTGTGATGGTCACGACCTCGCTGGCACACGAGGGGTCTATTCCTATTCCGCAGGACATTGTTCAAGGCATTACGCGCTGGAAAAACCTTTCAGAAGAAAGCTCATGATGAAAATTTTGCAACCGGCCCATTGGGTCCGCCCCCGGGGTTATGCCAACGGCGTGACAGCGCGCGGCCAATTAATTTTTGTGGCGGGCATGATCGGCTGGGACGAGCAATGCGTTTTTCACACCGACGATTTTGCCGGCCAAGTGCGACAGACACTGATCAATGTGGTTGAAGTGCTGCGTGAAGCAGGGGCCAAACCCGAGCACATCACGCGCATGACTTGGTATGTCACCAACAAGCGCGAATACCTCGCAGCTTATCCCGAGATTGGCAAGGCATTTCGCGAAATCATTGGCAGCTTTAATGCGGCCATGAGCGCAGTTCAAGTAGCGGGTTTGATGGAAGAACGTGCCAAAGTCGAAATCGAAGTCACCGCCGTGATTCCGGACTGAGCGTGTCGTCCGCCGCTGCGGAGCAAGTTGCCCGTCCATGCCATTTAGCATGAATGCGGTTAATATTCGCCATTTGAAAAACTGAGATCATGGTCGCAACCGTCACGCCTTACACAGATCCTCGCAACCGCGCCGCTGTTGGCGAAGGCTTCGATGGCGTCGTGCGTGTCGTTGTGAATGGTTTTTATGGCACGGGCGCACTGCTGTTCGATGGTCACGCGATACTGACAGCGGCTCATTTGTTTGCCGGTGGCAGTTCAAACGCGACAGTCATTTTTGAAACGACCGCGGGCAGTCAGACCGTCTCAGCCAGTGGCGCCCGGTTGCAGACCGCCTACGATGCCAGTCAAGGCAACAGCGATTTAGCCATCATCTGGCTGTCGGGCAGCGCGCCGGTCACGGCGGAAAGGTACAACCCGTACCGCAACACCGATGAAATCGGCCAGACCATGACGCTGGTGGGCTACGGCCTCCACGGCACTGGCGCTACAGGTGAATTAAATAATTTCAGCGACAGTCCTATTCGCCTCCAAGCTAAGAACCAGTTTGAAGCCGATGCCAGTGCGCTCAAGGCGGTATTGGGCTCGAAAATGGGCTGGACGCCGACGCCGGGCTCCCAATTGGTCGCCGACTTTGACAATGGCAATACAAGCCAAGACGCATTGGGCAGTTTGCTCAATTTGGTGGGATTGGGACTAGGACAAAGTGAAGGTTTGATTACCCCTGGAGACAGCGGTGGGCCCGCCTTCATCAACGGACAGATCGCCGGTGTCGCGAGCTACACCGCTAATTTGGTGCGTAATGGCGTGATTACCGATATCGACAACGTGAACAACAGCAGCTTTGGTGAACTGGCTGCCTGGCAACGTGTGAGTTATTACCAGCAGTGGATTGACCAAAGCCTGCGGGCACACTACCCAAATGCGCCGACCCAAGCAGCACAAGTCCAAAAAGCAGTTCCAGAGGGCAACAGTGGTACCAGCTTTGCCTACTTTTTATTGCAATTCACAGGCATGCGGAGCGACCCCAGCCAACTGCTGAGTGTGGACTACCACACGCGTGACGGCACGGCCAAAGCAGGTCAAGACTACCTTGCGGCATTTGGCACACTGGTGATTTACCCCAACGAAAACCAAGCGCTCATTCCTGTCGAGATCATGGGCGACACGACGCCAGAACCCGATGAAACCTTTTACCTAGACGTCACCCATCCGGTAGGCGGTAGCTTTGGCATCGGCGTGGTCACGCTGACCGCTGTCAGAACAATCGTCAATGACGATGGTAATTTGTTTGCCTAAACCAACGGCGTCAAGATCGAAATCAAAGCTCACATCACGCAAAACGAGGATGTGGACGTTCTTTTTTACGCGTCCCTACCTGAGATTCTGATGGTTCCTTGGGGCCAGATGGAACATCTTGATCAGGCAAAAGGTTCAATGAAAACATGCTTCTTACCTTTTTAAATTTTGAAAGCCTGCAACGCACCTTTCACCACATGCCTGAAGCCGGTGAATGGCAGATCCATTGATATCAGCGCCGTTGCGCTGGCCAGCAATGCGACCACACTGCAATACAGCGCGATTCCCATCGAAAGTCGATGCTTGCTAAACCAAACAGAGATGTGGCTGAGTCTCAACATAAATACACGTCATGAGCTGTTCTAGTGAAGTTGATTCATGTTGAACGAATTTCTGCTGTTGAGGTATCAGCCAAACCATGCGCTTGATGTCAGCGCTTTCTTACAGTTGAGCCTTGTTGCATCATCAAAATAGTCCGCGAGGCATAAAAAAACCTGCCGAAGCAGGTTTTTTAAATGCGTAAAACGCTTTTAGCCCATGTGCAAACCACCGTTGAGCGAGAAGTCTGCACCCGTGGCGTAACCACCTTCGTCGGAAGCAATCCATGAAATGATCGATGCGATCTCTTCGGGTTGTCCTAACCGTTTGGCAGGAACGCCAGAAACGATTTTTTCAAGTACGTCAGGCCGAATCGCTTTGACCATGTCGGTACCGATATAGCCCGGGCTCACGGTATTGACGGTCACGCCTTTGCTGGCCACTTCTTGTGCCAGCGCCATGGTAAAGCCGTGAAGGCCAGCTTTGGCTGTAGAGTAATTAACTTGACCAAATTGGCCTTTTTGGCCATTGACTGAAGAGATGTTGATGACGCGCCCAAAGCCCGCTTCAATCATGCCTTCAATCACCTGTTTCGTCACATTGAACATGCTATCCAAATTGGTCGAAATCACAGCATCCCAATCGGCCTTGCTCATCTTGCGAAACTGGCCGTCACGCGTGATCCCGGCGTTATTGACCAGCACACTGATGGGGCCGTGTTCAGCCTTGACCTTGTCGAAAGCGGCCACAGTGGAATCCCAATCACCAACGTTACCGACGGAGGCGTAGAAAGTGTGGCCAAGCATTTTTTGCTCATCCAACCATTTCGCCGCGTCTCGCGTCGGTCCACAACCGGCAACAACTTTGAAACCGTCTTTGTCTAGACGCTGGCAAATAGCCGTTCCAATACCACCCATGCCGCCTGTGACATAAGCTACTTTTTGTGTCATGTTCCGCTCTTTCGGTTGTTGTTAAAAATTATTGTCTTCGCACCCCGAGCCCGACCTTGATCGCTATTTTTCTCATAGCTGTCGATACCCTGAATTTGTCTCCGCCGAGAGTATTACTCTAAATTCAGCGTTCCAGTGTCAGCGCAACACCCATTCCGCCACCAATACACAAACTGGCAATGCCTTTCTTAGCGTCGCGGCGCACCATCTCGTGCAACAGCGTCACCAAAATACGGCAGCCGGACGCACCGATCGGGTGACCAATCGCAATCGCGCCACCATTGACATTGATCTTGCTGGTGTCCCAACCCATTTCTTTGTTGACGGCACAAGCCTGGGCCGCAAAGGCTTCGTTGATCTCCAGCAAGTCAAGGTCTTGCGCGTTCCAGCCAGCGCGTTGCAGCGCCTTGGTGGACGCCGTCACAGGCCCCATACCCATGAGGGCCGGGTCGAGGCCGCTGGTGGCGTAGCTGGCAATGCGCGCGAGTGGTTTCAAACCCAAGGCCGCCGCTTTTTTCGCCGTCATGACCATCACGGCGGCAGCACCGTCGTTGATCCCAGACGCGTTGCCGGCGGTCACACTGCCGGCCTTGTCGAAGGCTGGCCGCAAACCCGCCAAGCCATCGGCATTGGTTTTGCGGTTGATGAATTCGTCCGCTGAAAAAATGATCGGATCACCCTTTTTCTGCGCAATCGAAAATGGCACGATCTCATCTTTGAACTTGCCAGCATCTTGAGCCGCGGCCGCCTTGGTCTGGCTGGACAGCGCGAGGGCATCTTGCATGGCGCGGTCAATGCCGTATTTCTTGGCGACGTTTTCAGCCGTGATGCCCATGTGGTATTGGTTGTAAACGTCCCACAGGCCGTCAACGATCATGGTGTCTGTCATCTTCCAGTCGCCCATGCGCTGACCATCGCGCGAGCCATTCAGCACGTGCGGTGAGGCGCTCATGTTTTCTTGACCGCCGGCAATCACGATCTCACTGTCGCCGGTGGCCACCGACTGTGCTGCCAACATCACCGCCTTCAGGCCAGAGCCGCAAACAGCGTTGATGGTGAGGCCAGGAATAGCGTGCGGCAGGCCCGATTTGAGCACCGACTGACGCGCTGGGTTTTGCCCAACGCCCGCCGCGAGCACTTGGCCCATGATGACTTCGCCGACGAGATCGGCAGACAGGCCCGAACGCGCCATCAACGCTTTGATAACGGCAGCGCCCAGCTCGGTGGCTGGCGTCTTGGCCAGGGAGCCGCCGAATTTACCGACTGCGGTACGGGCAGCTGAAACGATAACGATGTCTTCCATTTTTGTCTCTTTCTAGTAGTAATTGATCGTTGCTGATGGCTCAGCTCAAGCCTTGACTTTGACGTACCGCCCAGGCGCTGGCTCGATGGCTTTGTATTTTCGACTGCCGTATGACTTGGGTGCAGCAATTTGCTTGCCAGCTTGCCGCTTGAGCCAAGTCGACCAATCCGTCCACCAACTGCCGGGGTGCTCAGTCGCACCGGTCAGCCATGCGTCGTGAGTCAGCGCCAGTTTGTTGCCGGTCCAAAACGAGCGCTTGTTTTTGGCGGGGGGGTTGATCACGCCGGCAATGTGACCTGATGCACCCATGACAAAACGTTTCTGGCCCTTCAGCACTTGGGTCGAAGCATAGGCACCCTGAATCGGCACGATATGGTCTTCACGCGAACCGTAAATATAGGCCGGCATGTCGAGCTTAGACAGATCAACGGGTTGACCACAGACAGTCAGTTTGCCATGCTTGACCAAATTGTTTTCGAAGTAAGTGTTGCGCAGGTACCAAGCGTAAAACGGCCCTGGCAAGTTGGTCGAATCGCTGTTCCAGTAGAGCAAGTCGAATGGCGGCGGCGTCTCGCCCTTGAGGTAATTACCCACCACGTAATTCCAGACCAAGTCATTGGGCCGTAAAAAACTGAAGGTCGAGGCCAAGTCTTGGCCCTTCAGCAACCCGCCCTGCCCCATCTGCATTTCGCGAAACTTGACGGCTGTTTCGTCGATAAAAATATCCAGAATGCCGGTGTCCGAAAAGTCTAGCAAAGAAGTCAAAAAAGTCACGCTGGAGACCGGCTTTTCTCCGCGCGCTGCCTGCACGGCCAAGGCGGTCGCCAAAATAGTTCCGCCAACACAAAAGCCGAGCGCATTGATGGTCTTGGCACCGGTGATCTCACGTGTCACCTGGATGGCTTCAATGGCTGCGTTCTCAATGTAATCGTCCCAAGTTTTGTCCTGCATCGACTCGTCCGGGTTGCGCCAGCTGACGACAAAGGTGCGGTGCCCTTGCTCAACAGCGTAACGAATCAGGGAGTTCGCGGGCTGCAGATCAAGAATGTAAAACTTGTTGATGCATGGCGGCACCAGCAGCAAAGGCTTTTCAAAAACCTTAGCCGTCAGCGGCTTGTATTCCAATAACTGAAAATACGCGTTTTCATAGACCACGGCACCTTCGGTGGTGGCGACATTTTTGCCAACTTCGAAATTACTTTCGTCAGTCATGGAAACGTGCCCCTGCCGCAAGTCATGCATCAAGTTGTGCAGGCCTTGAGCAATGCTTTCGCCTTTCGTTTCAATGGCTTTTTTCTGCGCCTCGGCGTTGAGTGCCAGAAAATTGCTGGGGGCCACAGCGGCTAGCCATTGCTCAACAGCGAAGCGCACACGGGCTTTGGTTTTTTCGTCACCCTCTACAGCCTCCGCCATGCCCATCAACGCTTGAGAATTGAGCATGTAAGAAGAAGCAGAAAAGTGCGCCAGCGGATTGCTCTGCCAAGCTTCAGAGGCGAAGCGTCGGTCCTTTGGCAGACTGGCGGGAGCGTCGTTAGGAGACAGACCGTTGTTCCACAAGGCGCTAGCGTCTTTGAGGTAGGCCTGTTGAATTTCCAGCAGCTTGGTGGAATCCAATTGAAGAGCCGGTGAAGCACCGCTTTTAGGGGGGAATGGGGAGGCTCCGCCGCTCATGGCAGCCACAGCCTTTTGCATACTTGAACCCAGGGTTTCCTGGAATTGCTGAGCGACCTTGGTCCAATTTGCTTCAGAATACATGTTGCCTCTTCAATAAGCGGGTAGCGGTGGTCTTTTGAACAAGACTCTCATGCCAGCGTCTACTGCTTTTATCGACTATGAATACATATCATTGCATCAAGCTTACTATGCCTCAATTTTTATGTACTTGATCGCCATCGCTTGGATTTATGTGGTGCTCATGATGAGCGTTGCCGAAGCCACCAACACCACTGGCACCCTCCTCGGTGCGTTGATCACATTTGTTCTTTACGGCCTGCTGCCACTGTCTCTGGTCTTTTACATCATGCGGACACCTGCCCGGAAACGCGCTAACAAAGCCAAGGAAAAAGTCGCAGCCATCAACACACAAGAAACCTTCGATCACACTATTGATGGGGACACTGATTCCTCAAACCCGCCAGATACAAGCGGCCATGCGGCCAGTGCGCCCACCGCCACCCGCGTCACGGCGGTGCGAAAAGAACTGTGAAGGACGGCTCACAGTGCACCAATCAGCACTGCCATCGTTGCCAAAAATCTGCGTGATGCCCAATGCGCGCAATCTGAGTCTCGCCAAACCTGGCAAATCGGCCCAATATTTCGCTGGATGGGCCTGACCCGATACCGGCACAAACAAGCGCCCCGCCGCCAGATGCACGGCTTCAAAGGCGGCCCTCACCTCGGCACCCACCTCAAAGGCAGTTGGCCCAATGCAGGGACCCAGCCAGGCGATAGTTCTGCCTGCTACCGTGGCACAGTCTGATCCGACCAAGGCTGCAAAGCGTCTGAATGCAGTTTCCAAAACGCCGTTACCCAGGGGGTGATGTGCGTCACCATTGAATTCAACATTGGCTGACTTTTCGGGGCCCACCAAGCCACGCCAACCCGCATGCGCAGCGGCTACAACAGGGTGGTCCAGATGCGCGAATAAAACCGGCAAGCAGTCAGCGACCATGATCGTGCAAGCGATATTTCGCTGGCTCGTCAGGCATGCATCGGCTGTTTGGCCATCGGCGCAGTCGTGGCTGAGTTCAAGTACGCCCGTACCGTGTACCTGCTGCAAAAACACCGGCCGGCAAGCAATAGCACGCTGCAAGATCAGTCGGTTGGCAGCGACAGAAGCCGCAACATCACCGACGTGATCACCCAGATTCAAGGTGTCGTAGGGCGACTGCGAAACGCCGCCCTGCCGCGTGGTGAATACCGCACGAACACCCGCCGGTGCAGGCCATTGCGGGATCAGCCAGTCTGGCGGTAGCTTCAGCATCAACGGCATCTGCAAGCGGTTGCCCGAATCGACAGCCCTTACTCGCTGTCCGGGCAGACCGAGGGATCTGCCAGTTTGAATGCAGGCAATGCGATGCACGCCTCATAGGCACGCATAGTTCGCGGTAAACCCTCAAAGCTGACGTCGAAACGGCTGGCATTGAAAATCTGTGGCACCAGGCAACAGTCAGCCAAACTGGGAGTTTCGCCATAGCAATAAGTCGCCTCCGGCAACTGCGCTAATTGACGCTCAAAGGCTTCAAGGCCCTCACGGCACCAGTGCCGATACCAGGCATTTTTGGCATCGTCGTCGACCTTGAGTTCTCGCACCAAGTACTTCAGCACGCGCAGGTTGTTAAGCGGATGAATATCGCAGGCGATCGACTGAGCCAAGGCCCGGACCTTGGCACGGCCAAGCGCATCGGCTGGCAACAAAGGTGGCTCGGGATGTATTTCATCGAGGTATTCGATGATGGCCATCGATTGCGACAAGCGCTCATTGTCTGTTTCCAAGAGGGGCACCAGCGTGTCGGCCGACAAATCGACATACGGTGATTTTTTATGGTCGCCGCGGGCAATATGCACTGACACGTAGTCATAGTCCAAACCCTTGAGGTTCAGGGCGATGCGGACTCTGAAAGAGGCCGACGAACGGAAATAGTTGTGCAGTTTCATATCGAAAGCATACCGCAAGGAAAATCAGTAATCGTCGCTGCCGCTTGCCAGGCTTTCAAACTTCGTGATGCGGCTGATGAAGGCCAGCTTCACTGTGCCGGTTGGACCGTTTCGCTGCTTGCTGATGATGACCTCAGCAACACCCGGCTCTTTGCAGGCTTCCTTGGTGTAATACTCATCGCGGTAGATGAACATGATCACATCGGCGTCTTGCTCAATCGCGCCGGACTCACGCAAATCGCTCATCATCGGGCGCTTGTCCGGTCTTGACTCTACGCCGCGGCTCAACTGCGACAGTGCGATCACTGGGCATTGCAACTCCTTTGCCAGCATTTTTAGACCCCGAGAAATTTCGCCGACAGCCGTGGCGCGGTTTTCCTCACTCATGCTGCTCGAGACACTCATCAACTGCAAGTAATCGACTACGATCAGACCAAGCTTGCCGCACTGACGAGCGAGGCGGCGCGCATTGGCACGCAACTCACTCACCGTCAAACCCGGCGTTTCGTCGATATGCAGCGACACATTTCGCAATTTTTCAATCGCTTCTGTCAGCCGTGGCCATTCTTCGTCGGTCAGCTTGCCGGTGCGCAGATGCCCTTGGTCGATACGGCCAATCGAACCGACGATTCGCACGGCCAATTGTGAGGCGCCCATCTCCATTGAGAAAACTGCCACTGGCAGGCCTTCGTTGAGCGCAACGTGTTCAGCGATATTGATCGCCAATGCAGTTTTACCCATTGAAGGACGCGCCGCCAGGATGATCAAATCCCCGGCCTGAAACCCAGAGGTTTTCCGGTCAAGATCGTAAAACCCGGTCGGCACACCGGTAATGTCATTTGGGTTTTCCGACATCTCGGTCACGCGGTCCAGCAGTTCAACCACCAGCGTGTCCATGCTGTGAAAGCCCTGCTTCATCCGCGAACCTTGCTCACCAATCTTGAAAATCTTCTGCTCAGCCTCATCAAGGATCATGGCGACCGCCTTGCCCTGTGGGTTGAAGGCATTGGTGGCGATCTCGTCGCTGGCCTTGACCAATTTACGCAGGATCGAACGCTCGCGCACGATCTCGGCGTAACGGCGCACATTGGCGGCGCTCGGCACGTACTGGGCCAGTGAATTGAGATAACCCAAGCCACCGACGTCATCGGCCTTGCCCAGGCTTTGCAGGTGCTCGAAAACTGTGATCACATCGGCCGGCTTGCTGGCGTTGATCAGCGCGCCCACCGAGGCATAAATGAGCTTGTGTTCGTAGCGGTAAAAATCTTCGTCGACCAGCAGGTCTCCGACGCGGTCCCAAGCGCTGTTGTCGAGCAACAAACCGCCGAGCACACTGGACTCGCCTTCAATAGAGTGCGGGGGAATGCGCAGCTGGGCTATTTGCCGGTCGGGGCTGTAGCCAGCATCGTCAAGGGTGGAGAGTACGGCAGACATGATTTTCCTGAAAACATGGCCATGTTAAAGCCAGAGTCGCAAAACGCCTTGGGATAAAGCTGTGCATAACAGGTGTGCCTGATGTGCACAGAGCGTGGAAATGCGGTGTACATCGAATTTAAAGTCTGACAACGCCGTTTTGCCAAAGAAAAAGCCGCCCCGAGGAGCGGCTTTTTCAATCGAGCCAGTGCCCCTTAAACGGATTCGCCGTAGACCGTCACGGTGACGTCAACCACCACATCGGTGTGCAGTGCAACACTGACCGGATGGTCACCAACGATCTTCAAAGGACCGTTAGGCATGCGGATTTGAGCCTTCAAGACAGCAAAGCCTTGCTTGGTCAGTTCCGCTGCGATGTCAGCATTCGTGACCGAACCGAACAAACGGCCGTCAACGCCAGCTTTCTGTGTCAGCTTGACCACAGTGCCGCCAAGCTTGGCGCCCTGAGCTTGGCACTCAGCCAATTTAGCAGCGGCGACTTTTTCAAGATCAGCGCGTTTGACTTCGAATTCTTTGATGGCGACAGCGGTGGCGCGGCGTGCGCGGCCCGATGGGATCAGAAAATTGCGTGCGTAGCCGTCTTTAACTTTGACGACGTCACCCAGATTGCCCAGGTTGACAACTTTGTCGAGCAGAATAATTTGCATGCTTGTGCTCCTTACAGGCTACGGTGTTGGTCGCTGTAAGGCAGCATCGCGAGGAAGCGAGCGCGCTTGACGGCGGTATTGATTTGGCGTTGGAAAATCGCGCGCGTGCCAGTCAGGCGAGCGGGGATGATTTTTCCGTTTTCGGCGACGAAGTCACGCAAGGTGTCGATGTCTTTGTAGTCAATCTCTTCCACGCCAGCAGCGGTGAAGCGGCAAAAGCGCTTGCGCTTGAACAGCAGAGATTGGGTATTGCGTTTAGGGCGCTTGTCTTTGTTGAAACGTTTTGGTCCGGGCATGAAGGACTCCTTAAATAGGGTTCAATTCTTGAATATGAAAAATGACGCTTTTGTTGGTGCGTGCACTGATGAGAAATCCGCGAAACCTGAAGACTTTTCCCAAGGGAAGTTGGCTTGTTTGTTCAGCCATCTTTCCAAAGGCAACAGCCTTGATGCTTAATTTGACTTGCCGGGTGCTGCCTGCTTCTTCAACTTCAGACTCGTGGTCGAGGACAAAGTTAGCTGCAGGGAGTCCAGCTGGCGTGTAGCGCAGAGGACTGACCTCCACAATGCTCGCCGTCAGATCAACATGGTTCACTCAAATCAACAAATCAGTTGGGCAACATTCAATCGCGTACAACAGTGGTTTTAGCGGCTGATTAAGCTGCGTATTCCTGCTGCTGGGCTTTACGGGCTTCTTCTCTCTCGACGTTGCGCATCATGAGGGATGGGCCGGTTTCAGCCTTTTTCTTGACCACAGTCATGTGACGCAGCACAGCGTCATTGAATTTGAACGCGTGTTCAATTTCGTCCATGACAGCTTGCGTGGCTTCAATGTT
>CANCCE010000068.1 GCA_947374505.1 Comamonadaceae bacterium
AGCAACTCAAAAATAAAGCGGGCGGCGCTTTAGCCGCCAATGCGGGTGACGGTCGACAGCGGCACGCTGAGACCACCGTCGACTTGCAACATCAAAGGGCTGGCCGCATCGGCCTGGCTGACACTGCGCACCGTGGCCAGCGTCTGAACGGGCGGGTTCGACGAAACACCACCGGAGTTGACAATCGCATTGAACCTGTAGGTGCCATCGGCGACCGCGGCGCCGTTTGAATCCAGGCCGTCCCAAGTGAGTGTGAGCGCGCCGGGGGGTTGTGCACCGGCGATCTGCTGACGGACCAAGTTGCCTTGGTTGTCAAAGACTTGCAGCGTCATGCCGTCTGCGCCTGCCGGCAAGGTCACAACGCCTTGCACCGGCTGACCGCCAGACATGAGCACTGGCGCACCGTCCACGGCCACTTTTTTACCAATCAGCCCGGTGCCTGTGAGCATCCGGTCTGCAGACATGCTGGAGACAAAGCTGGTGAGCTGGGTCGCCATGTTGGTGGTGGCTTCGAGCTGTGAGAACTGCGCCAACTGGGCCACAAAGGCTTCGTTCTTGGTGGGGTCCAGCGGATTCTGGTTTTGCAGCTGCGTGGTGAACAGCTTCAAAAAATCTTGTTGTGATGCGCCGGTGCTTACCGCCTTGGGCTTGGCCGCAACGGCTGCGGACGTGAGCAGGCTGGTGGGCATCGAGAACGGGGCTTTTTCTACGGGGGTGAGCATGTGGGCGTCCTATCAGGCCTTGGTGATTTCGAGGGTGCGCATCATCAACTGGCGCGCGGTGTTGATGACTTCAACGTTGTTTTGGTAAGAGCGGGAGGCAGCCATCATGTCGACCATCTCGCCCATTTCATTCACATTGGAGGTGTAGACGTAGCCGTCTTTGTCGGCCAAAGGGTTCCCTGGGTCGAGCAATCGGCGTACGGGGGACGGGTCGTTGCTGATTTCTTTGACCTTGATGCCGCCCTGATAAGAGCTGTCTTGCGGTGAACCTTGCTGGTCCATGATGGCTTTGAAGACTGTGCGCTTAGCGCGAAAAGCGTCTTGGTCGGTTCCGGCCACCGTGCCGGCATTGGCCAAGTTGGAGGCGATGGTGTTCATGCGCACGGATTGCGCATTCAGTGCGGAGCCGGCGATGCCGAAAATTTGGTCAAGTGCCATGTGAATCAATCTCCTCGCAGGGCTTTGCGGATGCCGCTGACGCGCTGCTCTAGAAAGTTGAGCGTGGCCTGGTAGTCGGCGGCCGACTTACCGTATTTGGCTTGCTCAACGTGGAGTTCAACCGTGTTGCCGTCGAAGGCCGTGTTGAACGGGGTGCGGTACATGACGCCTTTGTCTGCCGCGGCTTCGCCTTGGGCGATGTGGCCGGCTTGCGTCGTGGTCATGGCGGTGTCTTGGGTTTGCTGCATGACTTGTTTGAAGTCAATGTCGCGGGCCTTGAAGTTAGGCGTGTCAGCGTTGGCGATGTTGCGCGCGAGCAGCTCCATGCGCTGACTGCGCATGTTGAGGGCTTGTGCATGCACCCCAAGAGCATTGTCCAAAACATTCATCGCCTGACCTTTCCATCGATTGCCGTCACCGAGTGACGGCGGTTTGATTCGCTTGCCGGTTTACCGACACGTCCAGCCTTTTCAAAGGGCTTCAGGCTTGTTAATGCAAAAGCTGTGCCATGCGCTGATTGCCGCTTTTTTGACTCTGCGAAGGCTCAAACAAGAGTGAGCGGCAAGATGTTGCCGCTGGCCATTGCCGCTGCCGCTTTAGTCACTGCGAGCGCAACGACGGAGACGGGCAAGAATCTCAACGCAAGCGCGTTGAGATGGGCTGTATGTCCGGGGTGTTTTCTTCGTAGGCGGCTGTGCGAATCGCTTGCAGACGGCCGCTGATCGGCGCAGTTTGCCCTAGGCGGTCAGCGGCGTTTTTCAACAGCCCTTGCAAGATGGATTGGCGCGTCATGGGGGCGCTGGTGTCGCGCCCTTCGTAAAGAGCTTTGGCTTGGTTGGTGCCAATAGACAGGGGTGCATCAGTGCGCACTTCGCTACGGGCTGATGGCATCAGCACCGACAGATACAGATCATCCAGACCCGTTGAGCCTTTGTTTTTAAGGCCAACATCGCCAAAATACTTGTCGACCAAATGCAGCTGCTGGTAAACGCTGAGACCCAAAATAGCTTTCGGGTTGGCGGCATAACCCGCACTGGCGGCGCCGCGGTCTGACCCGTCACAAAACTGGATGATCCCGTGACAACGCTGGTTGCTGGCGCGCGGGTTCATGCCGTCGCTTTCCATCAATGTCATGCGGGCGAAATCGTCCGGGTTGAATCGATGGGTAGACGCGAGTTCCAGAATTTTGTCGCGAACATCGTTTTTCTCATTGGCCGGAATGAAACCCTTGGCCACAGCACGGTTGAGGGTTTTGTCGAGCACGTCATG
Organism: Comamonadaceae bacterium; assembly: GCA_947374505.1. Lineage (GTDB taxonomy): Bacteria > Pseudomonadota > Gammaproteobacteria > Burkholderiales > Burkholderiaceae_C > Polaromonas. The sequence goes on from CANCCE010000068.1 coordinate 2,430, forward strand.
ACGCGATGGAGCAGGCTTGCTGACAACCGCCGCAGCCACCCGGTCGACAGCGGGTGTCCTGAAGGCCTGCAAAGCAGTTGCCGCAGGCGCTGTCTTAGCCAGCACGGCGGTGCCACTCGCCTGACCTTTCAGATGCGCGTCGAGCTCGGCGACCAAGCCGGTCATATTGAGTTGTTGGCCGGGAAAAATCCGGTTGACGTTGGTGATCTTGTTGTCGTTGGCGACTCGCTGGGTCATCCGCATGACTTGCGGGCCACTGAGTTGGACGCCCTGCGCTTGGGCCTGGGCTTTGACCAATCCGCTCAGGGTATCGCCGGAGGCGACGGTTCGGATGACAACCGGCAAAGGGACATAGGCTTGTGCGGGCTCTGTCAGCGCGGACAATTCCCGCGTCCCCAATTGTGGAGAAATAACGGCCACAGGCCATGCCTGGCTAAAAGCCTGACCAAATGGGGTCGACGTCGGATTTGTCTGGGGACCGGGGGTGTTTGGGCTGTCATTGAGCCAAGCGGAGGGGCGCGCGCTGACGCCCAAAGTATCTTCAAGACCCATGGCAGTACCCGACCTGAAATGGCACGCTGGCGTGTTTTTTCACTTGGTCCCTTTCTTGCATCTCTGGTTGCATTGGTGATCTTTGGTGTCAAAAATTCAACACCTTTCGTGCAAATTGGCATCGATTGACCAGGATGAATGCAAATGCTGTGCCTACTTTTTCCGACGACCTGCCGGCGAGCCTTGATGGTCTTGCTGCTCATGGCTGCCAGCGCCCTGCCCGGCACCGTGCTGGCGCAAAGCGCGCAAGACCAGCTGCAAAAGCAGGTGCGCCAGTGGGTGGCGACAACTCAAAACACATCGCCGAACCAGGTCGACCTGGCGCCGCTGGACGCCCGCGTGCAAGTGCAGCCGTGCGCACTCCCGCTGCAAATGGACCTGCCCTTTGCCTCACGTGAAACGGTTCGCGTGCGTTGCAGTCAGCCGTCTTGGCAGTTGTACATGCGCTTGCAGACACCCACCTCATCCAATATGGGGCAGCTTGAGGTGAATCAGACCGGCTCGCGCGAGTCAGCCACCCGCAAGACGGTGGTGACCCGGAACCTGATTCAGCGCGGCACACTTTTAAACCCGACCATGCTGGAAGAAGTCTCGCTGCCAGCACAAGGGCTTGACCCACAGGCTGTGGCCTCGATTCAAGACCTCTTGTATGGAGAGCTGGTACGCGATGTGCCGGCCGGCCAGGTGCTGCGCAGCAGTGATTTTCGGCGCGCGGTGCTGGTCAAGCAAGGTCAATCCGTTCTGATGAGCGTGGGTCAAAACAACGGTTTTCAGATCACCGTTCGGGTTGACGCATTACAAGATGGTCGAATGGGTGAACAAATCCGCTTGAAAAATCCGGATTCGGGTCGATTATTAACAGGTACAGTGACAGGCCCGAACGCAGTGCGTGGTCTTTAAACTGTTTTAAATTCGGCCTCAAGTTCTAGAATGAGCGGCCGATACTACAGATGCACAGTCCCCAAAAGTGACTGTCATCAATAGAAAGAGAGAACGTCATGACCGATGCCATTTCACAATATGGACGACAGGGCCCGTTAGACAACTCGGTGCGCAATGCGCTTGACAGCAAAGTTGCGTCTCAAGCCAAGGCCCCCGTAGATGCGAACTCGCCGAGCCAAGTGGCTTTGGCTGCCAATACCAAACCGTCTGCGGCCAAGCCTGGGCCTGACATGTTGATCCTCAGCGATGTGGCCAAAAAAGCCATGCAAGAGCCGACCTTCGACCGCGCCAAGGTGGATTCCATCAAAAAAGCCATTCAAAATGGTCAATACCCCTTGGATCCACGACGGATTGCCGAGAGCTTTGTCGCCATTGAGCAGATGATCCGTGGCTGATCAATTGCTTTTGACTGACGCAGAAAAAGCCGCCAAGCGCGGAAAGACTGTGTTGGCTCAACGGCTGGCGGATGAGCTTGAGGACATCTTAGAAATGGAATTTGAGTCCTTGCAAAAGCAGGACCTTGAGCGTTTTGAACAGTTACAGGGCCGCAAGACTGACCTGCTGGCTGAGCTGGCCGGCCTCTGCCCGCCCTCAGACGTCCTGCAATCAGATCCTGATTGGCACGGATTACTGGTGGCCATGACCCAATGCCGCGACATGCACCGTCGCAATGCGATGCTGATTGAGCGCAAGCTTGAAGCCATTCGCGGGACCTTGCAAAGCCTGCAAGCCTCCGTTGCCACCAGCACCGTCGAAGTGTATGACCGGCTGGGCAAAGTGGCCCGCTTCACGCGCGGCCGCGGGTATCAGGAAGCTTGAGTCGTCTGACCTGAGTTAGTTTCTGTTTGCTCAGGCGCTTTTTCAGCAGTTTTCTCAGCACCTTCTTCTTTTTCGCCTTTGGCGAACTCCGGCTTTTTTTCGTCCCCCGGGCGCATCCCCTTGAGCCAGTAGACCCAACTCAAGATCACTGCCACGGTGGTGTACAGCTCCGTTGGAATTTCGTCGTCCACATTCAGCCGGCTGAGCAGCGCCAACAACTGCGGGTCTTCAGACACATAGACACCCTGCCGGCGCGCTTCTTCAACGATCATGGCAGCGACGGCGTCGTCCCCTTTGGCAACGACGACCGGCACGGTGTTCGGGCCGTACTCCAGCGCAATGGCTTGCAGTCGCTGGTTCATGCTGAAACGTCCACCACCATGCCACGGCTCGCCGGCCGCCAGTCAGCGGGTTCTGCCGGCCTGCGACCATGGACGATCTGAAAGCTCTGCATGCTCAAGCCCGCATCCACCAGTTGTTGTCCAAGCTCAGCGGCGCGGCCGCGGGCCTGACGCACCACATCAACGTCGACGGCCCACATCCTGAGTTCAACCCGTTCACTGCCATGGAGTTGGGTTTTGAGCCAGATTTCACCCAAAGTCTCGCTGCGCGAATGCACATTGACCGTCAACGGTGGGGCTTTGCCGCCTTCACGCGGCGCACGCCTGAAAACCAGCTCAACCGGTTCAGCGTCATAAAAAGGCAGCACCATGCGCATCAGCATTTCGTTCTGGTTTTGCGCTTGCACAGCTTGCACCTGAGAGGCTTCAAGGTCGTCTACGGCGCGTTGAATACCGCCAACCTTGCTTGAATCGTCGTCCGAATCGCCCCGTTCAATCGCGGCCATCAGCCGTCTGAGCAATTGCTTGGGGTCGTCAGCCGGTGGTGTCATGCCCCGCGCTAACCAGACTTCGGCACCCATGCCGGCGGCTACAGCCTGACTCAATGCTTGGGGCGTGAGTTGGGCCATAGAGAGTTGCATGCCGCGCCACTGGGCTTGCAAGTCAGGCCGGGGCACACTTTGCAGCAACGCTTCGAGCGTGCCGGGTCGAAACAACTGCGCCAACTCAGGCTGACCGGCAGGCCGAAACAACAGATTAGCGAATTTAGAAATGAGCCCACTGACCTCTGGCAACAATGTCAGACCGGTGACGGCCGCCGGCGCGGCGTTCGCCGGTAGCAGTTGCAAATTCCAAGGGCCATTGGGCGATGCAATCACGCGCATGCTCAGGGTTTGGCCTTCCGGCCAGGGGGATGGCCGGGGCAGCTCGATCAAACGGCCCCGTAGCAACAAGGCCATGTCACCGCCCCCGCGTGCCTGCACGGTGGCTTGGATGATTTCACCGTCTTTCAGGCCTAGTTCACGCGCCGCCGGGACAGCCAGCGGCAACAACTTTCCTTCCAGAAAAATCGGATTGGCATGGCCAGCGAGATGGCTGGCTTGGAGCCCTGAGATCAAGGAAACCGAACCCATCCCCGCCGTTCGCTGGCGTTGGTGCTCGGGGATTGAGCTTCAGTGGGTGCAACGGGCAGGTCGGCCACCCCGAGAACCGGCAGGATGGTTGCGCGCAGCAACTGCCCATGATCGGGCACCTGAAGCACGGCACCAGCCTTCAATCTGGCCACTTTGCCATTGACAAAAGCCTGTGGATTGAGGTCAGCAAAGGCCTGGCGCAATATCTCGATCTTCAAGGGACTGCCAGCCATCGTCTTTTGAATCACACGGTCCAGTGTGTCGCCGCGAAGCACTGTGTAACCCGTGGCCGGCAATGCCTGCGCAGGTTCTGCCGCTTGGACACTACCCGCAATGAATGCGGTGATGAGCATGAACAAGGTGACGCTAATGAAAACACGACCCCTGCTGGCAGCAAGAACTAAGCATCGATGAGTCATTTTTTTCCTTAACGCGATGTGTTGCCAGGCGAAAGCGGTGAATCTGCTCGCCAGGCCTGCCAATCTGTACGTACCAGTTGGGCCGGACCGGCCACAATCTGAAGTTGCGCATGGAGCGGGTAAACCTGCCCAACGCGAGCCAACACCGAGGTCGCCGCCACCCCTGGCGCCAGCAGTTGTTGCGGAAAGCGCTGAGGGTCTGCCAGCAGCCATTCATCACCGGTGCGCACCCCCGCCAAAGCGCCGGCATTGATGCTCAGCTGAGCCCCACTCACCGCCGTCACCTCAGGTCGAACAGGGGCACATGAGAACTGTTGCGCTAAAGCCTGTGTCCATGGCTGAATCAAGTCTGCCGCCTGCTCACGCACTGACGCTTCTAACTTTGGACGACCCCAAGCTTGCGTGTGTCGGGGCATCTCAATCTCAGCACTGGCTTCAAAAACAGGCTGATGGTGGCCCCGGGCCACCAAAGAAAAATTCATCAGCGCCATGATGGGTGGCTCAGGCAAACTCGACTTCAGCCAGGACAAAGCGGGTTTTTCGATCGGCGGCAACGGGGCTGCCGGCCGCACCGTGAGGAATGCCTGCCACGGCAATTGGTTATCGCTGGTACCCACCAATGCCCGCTCATAGCCTGAGCGCGCTGGCACTGATGTCTCCAACATGCCCCAGCCAGCGGAAGCGCCACCCACCTGTTTCAGCAATGCGGCCGTGAGCTGGACAAGTGCGTGCGCGGACGGGGCCTGGTCAACCGACCAGCCGCCTTCAACCGACATGCGCAAGCCCACCAAATGTCGCAAGGCCGCAGGATTGCCACACTTTTGGGCGGGTGTCAGGATCTCCCGCACCACATCTTTTCTGTCAGGCAGGCCGGCAGCTTTTGAAACGGTTGCGGAAGGAAGTTGCAGTCGGGCCTGCGCCTGACCGGCGCTGTCGCGCAGGTAACTCAGCACCTGCACACCGCGGACTTCCATCCCTGAGCGAAAGCTACTACCTTCTCGCAAAACGCCCTGCCCGTCTATCCAGGTCAGACTTTCAACACGGGTCGCACCTTCCAGCGCCGCCTGGACCAGGCCTTGGCGAATCGCTTCCAGCCGCTCTTCCGGCGTGAAAGTCCCTGCTGTGGATTGCGCCAGCGCCGTGGCGGCCAGCATCAAGTGCGCGACCCCACAAGCCAGTGAACGCGCTAAACGCAAAAAATACAAAGGCGATTTCCGGCAGGACGAGGCGGATGCGCTGTGGTTTGAACTCACCTCGGGCTCCCTGCTGTTGTCGATGGATGTAATGCTGCGTTGAATCAGCGGTTTTTGGCGACCATTTGACCCAAATACAAGGTGCGCAGGTCTTTCACAACCGCCTTGTCCAGCGACAGGGTGGTCTCATAGGTGTCTTCGCCCGCAGGCGTGATGCTGACCAGCACAGCGCCGTAAATAACCCCTTCAACACGGGTCCGGAAGGTGTCGTTTTGAACCGTCATGTCGGCCACTGTGGTGCTGGCGTCCAGCTGTTGACCATAAACCTGCTCCGTCAAAGAGCGATACGCATCCAGCTTAGAGGCCCGGATGGCGAGCAAACGCTGTTGCGCCGGATTGCGGTGATTTTGCACACTGATGACGGCATAACCCGTGGCGGTTAAGGTTTCGCGCTTCTCAACTAGGGGCGCAATCATGCCCATCGACTCAACCGCCGCTGGTGGCGGGGCTTTGACAACAGGCTCAGCTGCCACTTTCACGGCAGGCTCAGCCTGTTTGGGTTCAGCCAGTTTGACAGACTGACAACCCGACAAAGCAAGTAACATCACAAGCGCGACCAGCATGAGCGGCAGTGCCGGCAAGCGGGGTGTCATCAAGCACAGGCGGTTCATGGTCTTATTCCTTGTCAAAAACGGTGGCGAAAGGCTACAGCCCTTGTATCGGCAGCAATTCGCAAAGCTTGAGCTGCTGGTTCAACGGTGCCATGGAAAATCGCAAAACACAACCGTTACATTTGAAACTTCACAATAAGTGATAAATTCAGTAAGTAACGAATCAAATATGTAACAAACATGAGACTTTGTGTAAGATCGGAAAGGTCTGAGCAACTGTCTGTCTGTTGGCGTTTCCCCACCCTTTGCATCCACTTGGCTAACATCAAACACTCACCGTCGTATATAGGGCAAAGCGCAGCCGCTAAAGCGGTACGCGACCTTGTGGCGCGAGTTGCTAATTCCACCGCCACGGTGCTGATCACTGGCGAAAGCGGCACCGGCAAAGAGCTGGTGGCGCGTGCGTTGCACGACGACTCGATTCGCAGCAACGGCAACTTTGTCCCGATCAATTGCGCAGCCATTCCCAAAGACTTGCTTGAAAGCGAGTTGTTCGGGCATCGCAAAGGCGCTTTCACGGGCGCTGTGGCAGACCGTGTGGGCCGTTTTGAGCTGGCCCACGGCGGTACTATTTTTCTCGACGAAATCGGCGATCTGTCACTCGATATGCAGGTGAAACTGCTGCGCGTGCTGCAAGAAAGAACCATCGACCCGGTCGGCGGCTTGCGCCCGGTTCAGGTGACTGTGCGGGTGGTGGCGGCAACCCACCGCGACTTGGAAGTTGAAATGCAGGCGGGTCGGTTTCGGGAAGATCTGTATTACCGCCTGAATGTCTTGCCCCTGCACACCTCACCGCTGCGTGAGCGGGCTGAAGACGTGCCCGAATTGTTGCGCTACTTTGCCACCCGCTTTGCCATGCCGGGCCGTGCGGCAGTGACCTTCACGGACGATTTTTTACAGGCCTTGCAGGACTATCACTGGCCTGGCAATGTCCGGGAGTTGTCGAATTTGGTGGACCGTTTCAGCACGCTGTTTGAGAGTCAGCTGTTGGCTTTACGCACCATCACACCGAATCTTCTTCCCCGTGGCTTGGCCGCGATCCAAGCCGAACGTTGCCCTGAGCCGCTCGCCGGTGACTTGCAGGCGGCGGTTTTGTCCGCGCACAACGCCATGGTCGAGGCCATCGATGAAGCCTCCGCAGAAACGGAAGAAGACAACCAGATCGAAGACATCATCATGTTGGCACAAGGCGCTATGCCGACCTTGCCGGCGGGCGGGGTGTCACTGAAAGACCGGTTGGCAGAGATTGAACGCGACCTGATTTCACAGGCGCTGACGCGCACCGATGGCAATGTCTCCCAGACGGCCCGGCTGCTGAGTTTGCAGCGCACCACCTTGATAGAAAAAATTCACAAATACGCACTGCGACCGACCCTCGCGGCAGGCGAAATCATCGCCTCCTGAGACGGACACGGACACTGAGCCCGCTCAGGGTTTGTCGGCTGGCTGTGCGCGAGGATATTGCAACATACGCTCTCGATTGCGCACGGCGGCTGCTGCGGCGGCGGCGGCCGCAGCGCTGCTAGCGGCTTCTGAGCTTTGACGTTCGCGCTGCTGACGCGCTTGCGCTTCCAGCTCCCGGCGTACCGCGCCGCTGTCGCCCAAGGCCCCTTGCAAACCCTTCATTTGTGTGGACAGCGTCGTCAACGCTCCGGCCTGCGCCTTGAGTCGGGCATCCATGGCGCTGACCTGCTGACTCATCGCCTGCGTTTTGAGATCGACTTGTTTGGCGGTCAACTCCGGCATGCCCTGCGTGCTTTTGATGGCTTCATCGAGCCGTGCATCGATCTTCACCTGCAGCTCAGCAATCGCTTCTTGCTTGACCAGCAAGGCTTGCAAGGCCTCTTGGACTGCCCCCACCGACTCCATCGAGGCATCCATCCCGACCACCCGCTTACCCACGGCCAGCACCATACCGTCAAGTTGCGTCACGCGGTCTTGCAGGCGCCAGGCCAAGGCGGCAAAAACGCCGCCGGCCACCAGCATCAATGAGCCACAGACCACGAGTAACACCAGCGAAATTTTGCGTTGACCATGGTATGACGTCAGCAACTCCTTGGAGGCAGAGCGCAGCTGGCCGGCGGCATCGGCGGCCAGACCGGCGGCACGGGTCGCCAATTCGCCTGAGTCCATGATGACCAGCCGCATGTCGGTCATTTCATCGTCGGTACCCAGCGCAGCAGTGTCAGCGGCAGCGGTGTCAGCGGCTTTCGCCGTGTGTGGTGTTGAGCTACTCATTTAAATCTCCAGGGCTTACGCTAGTCAATGTCGTTGGGGTGGCCTCAGCGGCGCGGTGAATCTTGCAGCGCGTCCAGCTTCGTGCGAACCTTGTCGTTTTCAATTTTGAGTTTGACCACGCGCGCAGGAAAATCCATTTGCAGCATCGTCAACATGGTTTCTGAGAGCTCGACGGCGTTGGCGTCGGCGTCTGCATCGACAGCTTGCGCAAGCACGGGTTCCTCTGATTCGTCGTCGGCGACAGGCAGGCTGTGACGGGCCATCGTTTCAGACACAAGGCCGGGCACAGCCACAAAGCGGTCTTGCTCGGAACGTTCGATCAGCGGTCCCGCCACAGCCTCAGCCGCAGGGATCGAGTCAGGCAAGGCCACGAAATGGTCGTTTTCTGAATGGGTGATCAGCGGGCCTTGCTCAGCTTGACTGGCCTGAATGTCTTGGGGTGCCATGGCGACTTCGGACTGATCGGGCAAGGTTTCAGGCAACAAGGCCATGCGGTCATTTTCAGTTCTCTGATCGGCGCCAGCTTCTGTGTCTTTCCCGGTGTCGGCGACAGCTGTCGGGGCCAATGCGTGGCCTTCATGGAGATGCCGGTCAAATGATGCTTGGTTGTCAACGGACTTCGTTGCCTCGACAACCGGGGCAAGCACACGCTGCTCGTCCGCGACAGGCTCATTGCCTGACTCGTCAGGACCGGCAAGCACCTTGCGCACCGAAGGCTCCGACGCATTTGCTTTTTTACCCGTAGCGACATTTGTCCCCTCAGGCATCGAGACTTGGTGAGGCGTGTCGTTTCTGATCAGATTGGGTTCGCTCATCGCGGGGACTCCTGAAGCTGGCCGGCTGTGACCGGTTCTGAATTGAATTGATCGCGCAGAGAACTTGCCGTTCGAACCCATGCGCCTGCGGGCTTACCGCGCACGTCGTTCGACTCCGTTGCCAGAGCGCGTGATGTGAAAGGTCCTGAAATGACGACGAAATAAGCCAATTTTTCTCTTGGCTTGTAGACCGCCACAATCCGCGCCTTGGCCAAGGCGGGAACGCCTTTTTTCCAGACCGTCGCCGCTTGGTAAGTCGGCATAGCCGCATGTTGCACGACAAACGATCCTGCAGGCATGGCCTTGACCCACGCCTGCTCGGCCAAGGCTTCGGCGGCAGGTTCGATGATGCCGAGGATGGGCTGGGCGGTTGAAATAGGGGCAGCAGGTTCCGCTGACACCATCGGCTCGGCAGCGGCTGGCACCTCAGGGGCAGGGGCAGGCTCAAGCACTGGTGCAGGTGCCGGCACAGCCACTGGCACGGGTGCATTCGCGGGTGCAACAGCGGGTGACGGCGCCGCATATTTCGCTGTGAGACTGGCCCAGCGCTGCGCCAGTTCGTCACGGTCGATGCTGAAAACGGTGGGATGAAGCCAGGCCGTGACGCCCACCGAGAGGCTCCCCAACACCAGGATAGACAACGCCCAGCGCCATAAGGAAGGCCCCTTGCGGGCACTGACATCCCGACGGGCACGGCCCTTGGCCTGGCTGGATTTGTCGGTTTTAGCGGACTTGTTCTTCCCCCTGCCCTTGTCGACGCCGCCCGAAAAAGTGAAGACATCGGTTGACGCCGGCGCATGCGCCAAGGGCGACTGAAAACCCAAAGGGTCAATGCCGGCAGGGTCGGCGATG
>CANCCE010000069.1 GCA_947374505.1 Comamonadaceae bacterium
AGGAACCTCGGTCAACGCATGAGACAGAGTCAGCAGCATGGTCACTGAAAGCCTTTCCGGCCTGAAGCCAGCCGTCCTGCCAGATGATGCGATTGAGGTTGGCCGTGTTCTTGACGCTTGGGGCGTGAAGGGCTGGGTCAAGGTGCTTCCGCACAGCGCCGAGCCCGAAGCCTTGTTTGCTGCCAAAGATTGGCTCTTGCAAGCGCCTGAAGCCAAGTTCCGTCCCGGCTTTTCAGTTTTTTCCGGCACCGTCTCCATCTCGCTGGACGAATGCAAGGTGCATTCCAATACCGTGGTCGCCAAGATCGCCGGCATTGATGATCGCAATCTCGCTGAAGCTTTGCGTGGTGCGCGTATTTTCTTGCCGCGCAGCAGCTTCCCAAGCGCCTCCAAAGATGAATATTACTGGGTCGATCTGATCGGCCTAGATGTCGTGAACCGCGAAGGCGTCAGCCTGGGCGCGGTGCGCGACCTCATGACCACCGGCCCGCATTCCGTGCTGTGTGTGGAATACCAAGCCGTCGCTGAAGACGGTACCGAAGCCGCCGCTGAGCGCATGATCCCCTTCGTTGCGGCTTATGTCGATGGCGTGGACATCCCCGGCAAACGCATCACCGTGGACTGGCAACCCGACTACTGAGGTCAGCCAGCAGTTGAAACACCTGCATGCGGTTTGATGTCATCACCCTTTTTCCTGAGCTGTTCGCGCCTTTTTTAAGCACAGGCGTGACACGCCGTGCCTATGAATCAGGGCAGGTGCAAGTGCGGCTCTGGAACCCCCGGGATTTTTCTGAAGGCAGTTATCGTCGTGTCGACGACCGGCCGTTTGGCGGCGGTCCCGGCATGGTCATGATGGCTGAGCCGTTGGCGCTGTGTCTGGACGCTATCCGGGCCGAGCGCGCTGCGACTGAGAGCACGCCTGTCCCGGTCGTGTTGTTTTCGCCGATTGGCCAAGCTCTCAAGCACAGCGTGGTTGAAGACTGGGCGGCTTCTGCGGGCGCTGTGCTGCTCTGCGGCCGCTACGAGGGCGTGGACCAGCGCTTCATTGATGCGCATGTAGATGGCCAGATCAGTCTGGGCGACTTTGTGTTGTCGGGCGGTGAGATTGCGGCAATGGCCTTGATCGACGCCGTGACCCGTTTGCAGCCCGGCGTTCTGAATGACGAAGGCAGCCATCAGCTGGACAGTTTTAACCCGGCGCTCGACGGTTTGCTCGATTGCCCGGCCTACACCCGGCCCGAGAATTGGCGTGGCATCCCGGTGCCCGCTGAAATGTTGTCGGGTCACCATGCCGAGATTGAGCGCTGGCGTCGCGAACAGCGGCTGGCCCTGACGCTGGTACGCCGTCCGGAGCTGCTGGAGGCGGCCCGTGGCAATGGCCGACTGACGCCGCGCGATGAGGCTTTTTTGGCCGCCAAGGTTGCAGATATTTCGCCCAAGCCGTAATTGGCTATAATCGTGGGCTTTTCGGTCCTCTGGCGGCCACTGCAACCACGTGATGACATGTTTCATCATTCTCTGGATTTGCGGTCTTTAGCGCAGCGCGTGCATGAACGAAAAATAAGTCTGATGGAATTTTATGAATCTGATCGCAATCCTTGAGCAAGAAGAAATTGCTCGCCTGAACAAGACCATTCCTGTTTATGCCCCTGGTGACACCGTCATCGTGAGCGTGAACGTCGTTGAGGGCACCCGCAAACGTCTGCAGGCGTTCGAAGGTGTCGTGATTGCCAAGCGCAATCGTGGCCTGAACTCCAGCTTCATCGTGCGCAAGATCTCCAACGGCGAAGGTGTCGAGCGGACTTTCCAGCTCTACAGCCCGCTGATTGCCAAGATCGAAGTCAAGCGCCGTGGTGATGTGCGTCGTGCCAAGCTGTACTACCTGCGTAGCCGTAGCGGTAAGTCTGCACGTATCAAGGAAAAGCTGGGCGCCCGTAAAGTCGTGGCTCCAGTGGCACCTGTCGCAGCGTAACAGTCGCCATAAGGTACCTGGACCTGAGTCCTTTGCAAAGCCGCTCCTCGGAGCGGCTTTTTTCATGGGCTCGTTTTAAAGCCATTCACGATGACGATCACTCGCCCCTTGCCAATCTTTGACCCGCGAACCGTTCCGGTAGTGAGCGTGGACACGCATCTGGCCGATGTGCCGGCGCACCAACTCACACCGGCGGCTTTACGTCAGCGGTTTTTGCAGCCACCCGTGTGGACGCCTGAACGCAACACAGAGAAGAAATTCGGTGACCGTGTGCCAGCCTTGGCAGCGGTGTTGATCCCGTTGGTCATGCGCGATGAGCTGATGCTTCTGCTGACAGAACGCGGCAAGAACTTGTCGACGCATTCCGGGCAAATTGCATTTCCGGGTGGCCGCACGGATGACTCAGATACGGATGCTGTGCACACTGCCTTGCGGGAAGCAGATGAAGAAATCGGTTTGCCAAATCATCACGTGGAAGTTTTGGGGATGTTACCGACCTATATCACGGGTTCGGCTTTCATCATCACGCCCGTGGTGGCGCTGGTCAAGCCAGGCTTTCAGTTGCAGCCTAATCCGGCGGAGGTGGCCGATGTTTTTGAGGTGCCTTTGCGCTTTTTGATGAGCCCTGGAAATCATCGGCGGCATGTCTTTGAGTTCGAGGGGGCACAGCGCGAATGGCTGTCCATGCCCTACACCAGTGATGCAGCTGACCTGCCGAAAGAACGTTACATCTGGGGCGCGACAGCCGCTATGCTGCGTAATTTTTATCGATTTTTAGCGGCTTGAGTGCATCGATTTTGCAGCCAGACCGTTATGATTTGACATGAGCTTTTTTGCCGTCTTGTTTGCCCTCCTGTTCGAACAGGCTAGGCCGCTCGCCCGTGGTAACGCCATTCATGCGGGTTTGCGCGCTTGGGCGCGCTGGTCGAGTCGCAACTTGGATGCCGGGCGTACGCACCATGGCTGGCTGGTCTGGTCGGTGACTGTTTTGGGCCCCACCTTGCTGGTCTTTGTGATCCACTGCTTGCTTTGGAGTGTCCATGGCTTGCTGGCTTTTGCGTGGAGCGTGGGGGTCCTTTACATGACCCTGGGTTTTCGCCAGTTCAGCCACCATTTCACCGCCATCCGCGACGCTCTTGAAGTTGGCGACGAGGACACCGCCCGCGAGCTGCTGGCCGATTGGCAGCAAGTTGACGCGAGTGAACTGCCGCGAAGTGAAATCGTGCGCCACGTGATCGAACATTCTGTGCTCGCGGCCCATCGCCATGTGTTTGGTGTGCTCAGTTGGTTTTCCGTGCTGGCGGCACTTGGCCTTGGCCCATTGGGTGCTGTTCTGTATCGGATGAGTGAATTCGTTTTGCGCTATTGGGCTGACCAGCACCGCTTGGCAGAAGAGGGCGTGAGCCCAGCTTTGCAACAAGCCGCTAAAACCGCGTGGGGTCTGATCGACTTTGTCCCCGCCCGCTTAACGGCAGTCGGCTTTGCAGTGGTGGGCAGTTTTGAAGATGCCATCGACAGCTGGCGCCACTACACCCAGGGCTTTTCAGCGGGGTCAAGAGCCGCCTCTGAAATCCGCAATGATGGCGTGGTGCTGGCCGCCACGGCGGGTGCTGTGAATGTGCGGCTGGGCGGCAATGCCTTGAAAACTGCGGTCAAATCCTTCACCGCAGGCGTGGACAATGCCGAGCCCGTGGCAACGTTGGCGACCCCGGGGCGCGAGCCTGAGTTAGCACATTTGCGCAGCGTGGTCGGACTGGTCTGGCGATGCGTTGTGTTGTGGATGGTGCTGCTGGCACTGTTGACGTTGGCACGTTTGCTGGGCTGAGCTCTGATTCTTATCGTCAGTCGTCTTCAGCCGATGTCAATCGCTTTGTTAATAGCGAGTTTCTGAGAGTTCCGCAAACAAGTCGCCATACAGGCGATAACGGCTGGCGCTGATGCTGCTCGGTTTGTCCGTATTTTTCAGCTCAGTGATGACCCCGCAACCCGGCTCATGTAAATGGGTGCAGTTGTAGAATTTGCAGTTCTGTGCGTGCGCCTTGATGTCGGGCATGTAGGCGGCCAAATGCATCGGTTCAATGTGGTGCAGGCCAAATTCCTGAAAGCCGGGGGAGTCAATCAACGCCGTGCTTCTGTCCGCATCAATCCAGTACAGCGTGGTGCTGGTGGTGGTGTGTTTGCCGGAGTTAAGAGCCTGTGAGATTTCAGCCGTCAGCACTTGGGCATGCGGTATCAGCAGATTGGTCAGGCTGCTTTTGCCGGCGCCCGAGGGGCCGAGCACCAAGGTCTTTTTTCCTTGCATCAGCGGCATCAATGACTGCACCGGCGTCTGCGTTTCGTCGTCTGCGGCTTTGGGCTTGATCGCCAGCGAGAGCATTTGGTAACCCATGGCGCGGTAAGGTGCTAGTTTGGTCCAGGCGCGACCAAAGGGTTCGGTCAGATCACTTTTGTTCAGCGCAATGATCGGGCGAATGCCCGCGGCTTCAGCGGCAATCAGCGCGCGCGTCAGCTGATTTTCAGAGAACTCCGGCTCGGCCGCCATGAGGATCAGCACCTGATCGAGATTGGCGGCGAAAGACTTGGTGCGCATTTCATCCTGCCGGTAAAACAGGTTGTCGCGAGGCTCGACTTTTTCAATCGTGCCTTCGTCTTCTGAGGGCAGCCAGCGCACGCGATCACCCACCACCGCCTGGTTTTTTTTCCCACGCGGGTGGCAGATGACGCGCTCACCATTGTCTTTTTCAACCAGCACATGACGACCGAAGCCGGCCACCACCAAACCGGCTTCAGTACCTAAGGCGGCGGGCCTTGCATTAGCTGCCTGCTTAGCGGTCTGTTTACCTGCGTGTTTCAAGCCAGCAAGGCGTCAACCTTGGACGCGCAAAGAAAGTCACTGGTTGAAATGCCGTTCACGTCATGGGTGTTGAAGCGCACCGTGCATTGGCTGAAACTCACTGCCAAATCAGGATGGTGATTTGCGGCGTTGGCGATGAATGCTACGGCGTTGACGAAGCCGATGCTGTGGTGAAAGTCTTTGAAGCGAAAGCTTTTCTCAAGCGCGCCATCGATCAGACGCCAGCCCAGTGCTTGCTCGCCATTGAGCTTGCTCAGTTGGCTGACGATTTCGGTGGCGCTGAGTGCGCGTCGGGGGGCTTCAGCTTGGCTCACGCGGCAGCTCCTGAGAGGCTGGGTTGGACAGCGCTCATGCGCGCCAAGCGCTCAGACGCAGGCGGATGTGAATAGTAAAACTTCACAAAGACAGGGTCCGGCGTGAGTGTGCTGGCGTTGTCCTGATACAGCTTGAGCAGGGCGCTGGACAGGTCGCGGCCATCGGTCTGACGGGCCGCATAGGCATCGGCTTCAAACTCATGTTGTCGGGAGAGTTGGGCAAACAGCGGCGAGATGAAAAAACTGAACAAGGGCACGACCATCATGAACAGCAGCAGAGCCAGGGCATCGTTGGGTGCACTCATGTTGGGCAGCACGCCCAGTGCGGTGTAAAACCAAATCTGCGTAGAGAGCCAACCGAGCAGTGCAAAACCGGCCAAGCTCAGCGCGAACAACATGACGATGCGTTGGATGATGTGCTTGTGCTTGAAATGTCCCAACTCGTGGGCCAGTACAGCGTCGACTTCGGCCGGGCTGAGCTGCTTCAGCAAGGTGTCGTAAAAGACCACGCGCTTGGCGGCGCCGAAGCCGGTGAAGTAAGCGTTGGCATGTGCCGAGCGCTTGCTGCCGTCCATCACAAACAGGCCTTTAGCGGCAAAACCGCAGCGCTGCATGAGGGCTGTCACGCGGGCTTTCAAACCCTCATCTTCGAGCGGCTGGAACTTGTTAAAAAGCGGTGCAATCACGGTCGGGTAGAGCACCAGAATCAACAGGTTAAAACCCATCCAGACGGCCCATGCCCACAGCCACCACAGGCTGCCGGCGCTGCCCATCAGCCAGAGGATGAGTGCGAGGATGGGCAAGCCCACGACGACGCCGACAACGGTCGATTTCAGCAAGTCAGCGAGCCACAATTTGAAGGTCATTTTGTTGAAGCCAAAACGCTCTTCGATCTTGAACGTGCTGTAGAGCGTGAAGGGCAAATCCAGTGCGCTGCTGATGAGGCCAAAGCCTGCCACCAACGTCAGTTGCTGGGCCAGCGGGCTCCACTCAGCCAGCCGAGTACCGGCCAACCATTGGTTCAATGCATCAAGTCCCCCTAACAGGGTCCAGCCGAGTAGCACAGCAGTGCCAAAGGCCAGCTCCAGCAGGCCAAAGCGGGCTTTGGTGATGGTGTAGTCGGCCGCCTTCTGGTGAGCCGCCAGCGAAATGGTCGCAGCGAAAGCGGCAGGCACGGCATCGCGATGTCGCGCCACATGGCGAACTTGGCGCGTGCTCAAGTAAAACTTCACCAACAGGCCTACCAGCAGCACGGCTGAAAAAACGAGGGTAAATACAAGCGAGTAATCAATCATCTTTCGAAGTTTAGGGCATCGGCGAGAATCACCTCATGCTTGATACTGAACACACCCTGAAAAAGTCCGACCAGAACTTGGTCTGGATCGACTGCGAAATGACCGGTCTCGACCCAGAAAAAGAGCGTCTGATCGAAATTGCCGTGATCGTCACCGGCCCGCAACTGGTGCCGCGCATTGAAGGCCCGGTGCTGGTGATTCACCAAAGCGACGAGTTGCTGGGTCAAATGGACAACTGGAACAAGGGTACCCACGGTCGCAGCGGCTTGATCGACAAGGTCAAAGCCAGCACCGTCAGCGAAGAAGAAGCCGAAAAACAAGTGCTGGCCTTCCTGGCCAAATACCTGCCTAAGGGGACTTCCCCTTTGTGCGGCAACACCATCAGCCAAGACCGACGCTTTTTGGTCAAGTACATGCCCAAGCTGGAAGCCTTTTTGCACTACCGCAACATCGATGTCAGCACCTTCAAAGAGTTGGCCAAGCGCTGGCGTCCGGAGGTCTACAGCTCGTTTAAAAAGCGCCAGAGCCACACGGCACTGGCTGATGTGAACGAGTCGATTGATGAGCTCGAACACTACCGCGAACACTTCCTTAAATGAAGGGACTAGTACAAACCCTGAAAGCGTGCCATAATCAGCGGCTTGCAGTTGCACAGAGTGCTCTGCATTTGTACATCTACCTCACACTTTTTGACTCTTACTTTTAGAGTCGCCGCTTCGGGCCATTTCAGCGCTTGATCCGTATATTCGTTTGATGGTTGATGTTTTATTAACCATGAACGAAGCCTTCTGCATCGCAGGGGTGGAGTTTCCTGTTCCTTCGCCAAAAGCGTCGCGGGCAGGTGATTAGTGAGAAAAAACATGACTGACTCTTTTGAGGCTCGTGGCGACTTTTCGTCCGAAACTTCTGACATCACTTCTGATGTTGAAATCAACCTGGTGCCGGATTTTTCCGACGCTCCTGCCGGCGAGGCATCTTCTTTGGAGGCCATCGTCGCTAAACCCAACGGTTTTGTGAAACTGGGCCTGGCCCAGGAACTTCTGCAAGCAGTGGCCGACATGGGTTTCACCCAGCCGACCCCGGTGCAGATGGCGACCATCCCGAAAGCCATGCAAGCTTTAGAAGCTGGCAAGACAGACGGCAAAGCCAAGTTCACCGACCTGCTGGTCTCCAGCCAGACCGGTAGTGGCAAGACCGCCGCGTTTTTGCTGCCCGTGCTGCACACCCTGCTCAAGCAGCAGGAAGAGGCTGAATTGCATGAGCGCGCTGAATTCGAGCGCCTGAGCGCCGAAGCTATCGCCAAAGGCGAAGCACCGCTGAAAAAACCAAAGCGCAAAGACCCGACCAATACACGTAACTTCAAGGCCGCCACCCCTGGCGCCCTGATCTTGTGCCCAACCCGCGAACTGGCTCAGCAAGTCTGCGCTGACGCGATTGACCTGGTGCGTCATTGCCGTGGTCTGCGCGTGGCCAATGTGGTCGGCGGCATTCCTTACCAATTGCAAATCGCCAAATTGCAAAACGCTAATTTGGTGGTGGCCACCCCTGGCCGTTTGCTCGATTTGCAGCGCAGCATGCAGATCAAGCTGGACCAAGTTCAGTTTTTGGTGGTCGACGAAGCCGACCGTATGTTGGACCTCGGTTTTGCCGATGACCTGACCGAAGTCAACCAGCTCACGCTGCAGCGTCGTCAGACCATGATGTTCAGCGCTACTTTCGCGCCGCGCATCATGCAATTGGCCACCCGCGTTATGCGCGAGCCACAGCGTCTCGAGATCGATTCGCCGCAAGACAAACACACCTCCATCACGCAGTCGCTGCTGTGGGCTGACAACATGACGCACAAGCGCAAGTTGCTCGACCACTGGTTGCGCGACACGACCATCAACCAAGCCGTGGTGTTCGCCTGCACGCAGGTCGAGTGCGACGGTCTGGCCAATGATCTGGTGCAAGAAGGCTTCAGCGCCGTGGCACTGCATGGCGCTTTGAGCCAAGGTTTGCGCAATCGCCGTTTGATGGCTTTCCGCGATGGTCGCGTTCAAATTCTGGTCGCTACCGACGTCGCCGCTCGCGGTCTGGACGTCCCAACGATCACTCACGTGATCAACTACGGCCTGCCGATGAAAGCCGAAGACTACACCCACCGTATCGGCCGTACCGGCCGTGCGGGTCGCAGTGGTCAGGCGATCACGATTGCCGAATTCCGCGATCGTCGCAAAATCGGTGAAATCGAGCAGTTCACACACCAAACTTTCAAGCCAAGCATCGTTGTCGGTCTTGAGCCGCAACAGCGTGCCCCGGCCGCTGAGCGTCCACGTGGCAACTTCAGCAACGGTCCTGACCGTGGCGGTCGCAGCTTCGGCGGCGGCGGTGGTGGCGGCTATGCAGGTCGCAAGCCAGCTGGCGGTGGCTTCGGTGGTGGTGGCGGCTTCGGCGGCAACCGCAACGACCGTGGCAATGACCGCGCTCCGTTCCAGGCTCAACAAGGCAATGGCTTTGGTGATCGCAACTTCGCAGACCGCGCACCGCGCCGTCCTGACGACCGCAATTTCGGTGGCGGTCAAGGCGGCCATGGTGGTAACTTTGGCGGCGGCAACGGTGGTCAAGGCGGCAACTTCGGTGGTGGCGGTAATTTCGCTCCGCGTGAAGAACGTAGCTTTGCACCCCGCGAAGACCGCAACTTCGGCGCACGCAACGAAGGTTTCGCACCACGTCCTGACTTTGCGGCCCGCAAGCCAGGTGGCTTTGCCAAGCCAGCAGGCAAGGTGTTCGTGCCGCGCGATGCCGCCAAAAAGGCGGGTAAATTTTCCAAGCCAGCACGCGACTGAGTTTGACTAAGTCAAAGGCCGCTGCCAACCGAAAGGTTCGCAGCGGCCTTTTTATTGGCCATCACTTTTCAGTGATCACTCCAGTTTGGTGCCCGTGTCTTTCACGACTTTTCCCCAGCGGACCATTTCGTGAGCCATGTAATCGTTCATGGCTTCCGGCGTTGAGTGGGACACTTCGACCCCAGCTTTGTAGAGCGCATCACGCGTCTCCGGATGACTCATGGCCTTGCCGATTTCAGCATTGAGTTTGTTGACGATCTCGCGCGGCGTTCCAGCCGGTGCCAGCAGGGCCAGCCAGACAGACGCTTCGTAGCCCGGCACACCGGCTTCTTGCAGTGTCGGCACATCCGGCAGTTGTGGGATGCGCTTGGCCGTGGTCACCGCCAGTGCGCGGAGTCGCCCCTGTGGGACCTGCGACAGGGCATTCGGTACGCCCGCAAAACTGCTCTCGACAACGCCTGCCACCAGGTCGTTGGCCGCACCGCTACTGCCTTTGTAGGGAACGTGTTTGAGGGGGGCCCCAGTCATGGCGACAAACAAGCCGCCCATCAAATGCTGCGAACTGCCGTTGCCCGAAGACGCGTAGTGAATGGTGTCGGGGGCCGCTTTGGCCAAAGCGATGAACTCCTTGACATTGGTCGCCGCCACTTTGGGGTTGACCAGCAACACGTAGGGCGAGTCCACCAGCTTGCTGACCGCGGTGAAGCTTTTCAGTGGGTCATAAGGGATATTTTTGTAAATCCATGGACTGATCACGTGGGTGGTTGACACCATCACCAAGGTGTAGCCGTCTGGGGCTGACTTGGCGACAAAGTCAGTGCCAATGATGGAGCCGGCACCAGCCTTGTTTTCGATGACAAACTGTTGACCCAGTGCCATCGACAAACGCTGACCGAGGATGCGGGCCACCACGTCGGTGAAGCCGCCCGGTGCAAACGGCACCACCAACCGGACGGGTTTGTTCGGATAGGTTTGTGCGTGGACGCTGCTGAAGGCGGTTGTTGCACAAATGGCTGCGACGAGTATGGATTTAGCAAGAATTTTCAAAGTGTTATCCCTTGTAGGCTGGCTCAGGCATGGTGTAGAAACTGTGCAGGATGTGATAAACCATCATGTAGTTTTTCTGCTGGAAGCTGGCGTGTGAGATGCCGCGCATGACGCTGAACTGCTTGTTCATGTTGGGCAGCAACTTGTAGAAATCAATCAGGTCATCCATGCCGGCAATGCCGTCGTATTCGCCGCGCAAAATGATCGATGGCACAGTGATTTTTTTCGGGTCCAGCAGCGGCAGTTTGGAGCACATGTCGACATAGGTGCCGGTAGGCATGGAGTCGTCCAGCGTCAGAATCGCGTCTGCAAAGGCGTTGACAGTCACGGGGTCGGTGGTGTCCGGATGGTCGCGCTTGAAAATGCTGTGAACGAAATCCCGGTCGATGGGGCGACGATTCTGCGCTAAAAACTCAGGCAATTTCTTCTTGCGTTGATCCAGTGTGTGACTGCCTTCGCCGGTCCAGACAAAGGCGTCCAGTGCCAGCTTGGCAACACGTTCAGGATGCCGTTCTGTGAACAGTGCCGCCTTCAGTGCGCCCGATGAAATGCCATACATCAGCAAGGATGTAGCGCCGGTTTTGTCCATGATGTACTGGCTGCCGACAGCCAAGTCATCAGCGCCATTGCTGATGTCGAAATTGATGTTGCGGTGTTTGTCCGAACGACCATAGCCTTCGTTGTCCATGGTCCAGGTGTCAAAGCCGTGGTCAGAGAACCAGTCCATGGCGGAAGAGTAAGGGCGACCCGGAACATACAGGTCAAAAGTCGGCTGTGAGGCCATCGATGAGCCGTGGACAAAAAAGATGGTGCCGGCATGGGGCACTTTGGGTGAGGCTTTTTTCTCCCACATGAAGAGCCGGATATCGCCCTTGTGAATCCAATGCTCTACGCCGCCGGTCCATGTCACATCACTCATTTTTTTTCCTTGTGTGGCGTTGTTATGCGCCTTTGTATTGATCTTTCTATTATTACCAAACGAAGGCTTGAGAGCGTCATTTTGATCGCTGTTTAAGGGAAAACACTTGTGCGAAATTTGGAAATAAAACGTGTTGAATGTACGTTTTCACAAGCTTGTTTATTTGAATTCGATCCTCCGATTCGTCGCGACGGACGTCGGTGAAAGATTCGCTTTAAGCCCTTGTGCCAAGATATCAATCTTTTATCGTTCAAGGAAGCATGGCGTGGTGAAAAAAATCTCTCGATTTGATCCGGTCTGGTTAGACCGCATGTACAACAATCGCGCACTGGTGCCGGACCATGCGCGCTATTTCTCGCGCTGGATCGAGGGCTCACGACAGGCCAGACAAAGTCAGGACTGCGCCATTGATTTGCCTTATGGCCAGAGCGCAGGTGAAAAAATCGATGTTTTCCCCGCCGTGGGGAACCAGCATTCAACTCGTTCCGGCGCACCCGTCCTGGTCTTTATCCATGGCGGTTACTGGCGCTCATTGGACAAGGCCGATCATTCGTTTGTGGCGCCTGCATTGACCGCTGCCGGCGCTTGCGTGGTGGTGCCGAATTACGATTTGTGTCCGTCCGTGTCCATCCCGGACATCACGTTGCAGATGGTCAAGGCGCTGGCCTGGACCTACCGGCATGCGGCTGATTTTGGCGGCGACCCCCATCGCATCACTGTCGCGGGTCACTCCGCCGGTGGCCACTTGGCGGCCATGTTGTTGGCCTGCCAGTGGAAGCGGTGGGCGACCGACTTGCCATCTGATTTGGTCAAAAATGCGTTGTCGATTTCGGGCTTGTTCGAGTTGGAGTGCATGATGCACGCGCCCTTCGTGAAAGACGCTTTGAAGTTGACGCCTGCACAGGTCTTGCAGGCCAGCCCGGCGTGGCTGCCGGCACCTCGGCATGGCCAGCTTTACAGCGTGGCCGGTGCTGATGAAAGTGCAGAATTTAAGCGACACAACAAGTTGATTCAGACCGCTTGGGGCAAGAAGGTTGTGCCGGTGCGTGAAGACTTACCGGGGCTCCATCACTTCAGCATCGTTGAAGCATTGCTTGAGCCCAAGCACCGCCTGCACGCACTGGCTTTGCAGCTGCTCAAAAAGACCGCCTGAAAAAT
>CANCCE010000070.1 GCA_947374505.1 Comamonadaceae bacterium
CCCATCAGCGATTTGAGCAGCGTGGTTTTGCCAACGCCGTTGCGACCCAGCAGCACTGTGACTTTGCCCAATTGCGTTTGCAAGCTGACGTCACGCAGGATGTGAGAGCCGCCGTAGTACTGGTTGATGTTTTTGACGTTCAGCATAAATTTTTCAGTTCAACGGCCAAGATACACCTCGATCACGCGTTCGTCGGCCTGCACTTGGTCTAGCGTGCCTTGGGCCAACACGGAACCGTCGCACAGCACCGTGACGATGTCGGAGATGGTGCGGATGAAGCTCATGTCGTGCTCCACCACCAGCAAGGAATGCTTGCCCTTAAGGGTCAAAAAGAGCTCTGCCGTGCGCGCGGTTTCCTCGTCGGTCATGCCGGCCACGGGCTCGTCGAGCAGTAGCAGCTTGGGGTCTTGCATCAGCAGCATGCCGATCTCCAGCCACTGTTTTTGGCCATGGCTCAAGTTGCCCGCCAGGCGCCCGACACTCTCCGCCAGATGAATCGTCACCAATATCTCGGCCAGCCGGTCGCTTTGTTGGGAGTCGAGCTTGAAGAACATCGACGCCTTCACGCCCTTGTTGGTTTTCAGCGCGAGCTCCAGGTTCTCAAACACGGTGAGTTGCTCAAACACCGTCGGTTTTTGAAATTTTCGACCAATGCCCAACTGTGCGATCT
Organism: Comamonadaceae bacterium; assembly: GCA_947374505.1. GTDB lineage: Bacteria > Pseudomonadota > Gammaproteobacteria > Burkholderiales > Burkholderiaceae_C > Polaromonas. Next base: position 671 of record CANCCE010000070.1, read on the forward strand.
CAGCTTCTTTGTAGCGCAGCAAATCAATCGTGCTGCCAAAAAAAACCGTGCCTTCGTCGGGCCGCGTCTTGCCGGTGATGATGTCCATCATCGTGGTCTTGCCGGCGCCATTGGGACCGATGATGCAACGCAACTCACCCGGGGCGATATCGAGCGACAGCTTGTTGATGGCTTTGAAGCCGTCGAAGCTGACGCTGACGTCTTCAAGATAAAGAATGCGACCGTGGGTCGTGTCGACTTCCCCTTCCGGCTTGGCGATACGACCGGTGCTGGCGTTGCGGCCACCGGACTCAGTGTTGATTTTTTGATAGGCCAAAGCGGCCATGCGTTTTTCGACGCGCTGCGCGCCTTGCTCAAGCAGTTCTGGCGTCATATTGTTTTTCCCTTCCACAGTTTCTTCACCAAACCGACCACACCGTTGGGCAGAAACAAGGTCACCGCGATGAACAGCGTGCCTAAAAAGTACAGCCAGAATTCGGGGTAGGCGACAGTCAACCAGCTCTTGGCACCGTTGACAATGAATGCGCCAATGATCGGGCCGATCAAGGTAGCGCGACCACCCACAGCGGCCCAGATGGCGATTTCAATCGAGTTGGCGGGGCTCATTTCACCCGGGTTGATGATGCCGACTTGCGGCACGTACAGCGCGCCAGCAACACCACACATGATGGCTGAAATGACCCAGATCGTCAGCTTGTAGCCCAGTGGGTTGTAGCCGGAAAACATGACGCGGGTTTCTGCATCCCGAATGGCTTGCAGCACGCGACCAAACTTGCTCTGTACCAGCCATTTGGAAAACATGAAAAAGCCCAGCAACGTCAAGCCAGTGATGACAAACAGCAACATGCGCATGTTCGGCGTGGCCAGAGGCACGTCCAAAATTCGCTTGAAATCTGTGAAGCCATTGTTGCCACCAAAGCCCGTCTCATTGCGAAAAAACAGCAACATGGCGGCAAAGGTCAAAGCCTGCGTGATGATGGAGAAATACACCCCTTTGATGCGTGAGCGAAAGGCGAAATAACCAAACACAAAAGCCACCACGGCGGGTACCAGCACAATCAAAATAAGCGTTGCCACAAAGCTGCCGCTGAAGGTCCAGTGCCAAGGCAAAGTCTTCCAGTCGAGGAACACCATGAAGTCTGGCAACTCGCTTTTGTAATTACCGTCCAAGCCGATTTGGCGCATCAGGTACATGCCCATGACATAGCCGCCAATGGCGAAAAACACGCCGTGGCCCAGCGACAAAATGCCGGTGTAACCCCAGATCAAGTCCATCGCCAGCGCGCAGATGGCGTAGCACATGATTTTTCCCAGCAAGGCGACTGCGTAGGTGCTCATGTGCAAGGGGCTGCCTTCGGGCACCCAGAGATTGAGCACCGGGGCCACAGCACCAATGACGATCAGTGCGACCATGAAAGCGCTCCAGCCACGGCGGGTTAACAGCGGGCCTTTGGCGGGAAGGACGACAGATTGAAGAGTTGCGTTCATGGGTGTGGCCTCAAGCTTCCGCAGAGCGGCCTTTCATGGCGAAGATGCCTTGCGGGCGCTTCTGAATAAAGATGATGATGAGAACGAGCACGGCGATCTTCGCCAGCACAGCGCCAGTCCAACCTTCTAAGAACTTGTTCAAAATACCCAGTCCCATGGCGGCGTAGACCGTGCCGGCCAACTGCCCGACACCGCCCAACACCACGACCATGAACGAGTCAACGATATAGCCTTGACCGAGGTCTGGGCCCACGTTACCGACCTGGCTCAGAGCGCAGCCGGCCAAACCAGCAATGCCGGAACCCAAGGCAAACGCATAGGCATCAACACGCGCCGTGTTGACGCCCATGCACGCCGCAATCGGGCGGTTTTGCGTGACACCGCGCACAAACAAACCCAAACGCGTCCGGCTGATCAGCCACGCCACGCCGAGCAACACGGCAATGGCAAAACCGATGATCACCAGCCGGTTGTAAGGCAAGGACAGGTTGCCCATGAGCTGAACGCCACCGCTCATCCACACCGGGTTTTCAACGCCAACGTTTTGCGCGCCAAAGAGGCTGCGCACCATTTGCTGCAGCATCAAGCTGATGCCCCAGGTGGCCAACAGCGTTTCAAGCGGACGACCGTACAAGAAGCGAATCACGCCGCGTTCGAGTGCCGCCCCCATCAGTGCCGAGGCCATGAAGGCGACCGGCACAGCGGCTAACAAATACCAGTCAAACGCGTTGGGCAGATATTTTTGAAACAGACCTTGCACCACATACGTGGCGTAGGCGCCGATCATCATGAGCTCGCCGTGCGCCATGTTGATGACACCCATCAAACCATAGGTGATGGCCAAACCAAGCGCCACCAATAACAAGATAGAACCCAGACTGATGCCACTGAAGACAGCGGCAATTTTGTCCCCCCAGGCGAGAGCGGCTTCGACTTTGCGCAAGCTGGCAGCCAGGGCTGTTTTGACATCTGTATCCGACTCTTTGGCAAGGCGCTCTAGCAACACCGTCTTGGTGCTCGGGTCGCCACTGTCGGCTAACAAGGCCGCCGCTTGCAAGCGCTTGGCTTTGTCGCTGCTGCTCAGCAAGATGGCAGCGCGCAATTGCCCCAACTGGCTTTTCAGCTGCGGTACGGTTTCAGCGGCGTAGGCTTTTTCAATCAACGGCAAACGGGCTTCGTCGTTGTCACCCGTGAGCGTCTTGATGGCGGCTTTTCGCAGCGCTTCTTTCGGTGAGAAAAGCTGCAGCGCAGCCAGCGCGTTGTCCAACTCACCGCGCATCAGGTTGTTGTTGATGACGTCCTCGGCGTTGTCTGGGAGCGGCACAGCATTACCGGTAACGGGGTCAAAGGCCTTGTCGTCTTTGACGATCAACACCTGTTCCCCGGCGATCTTGACTTCGTCATCAGCCAGTGCCTGAATGAACGCAAGCGTCGCTTCGTTCGGGTCTGAGGCGGCTTTAGCGAGGGCCTGCAAGCGGGATTCGCTGCTGCCTACCGCCAAGGCTTTGGCATCCTCAAGCGTGAGTGCGTACAAACTACCAGCGCCCCAAAAAAGAGCGGAGGCCAGCAGAATGCGCACCACGATTGAGCGCTTTGGCATGGAGTGTGACCTGTCTTTGTGCATTTTGAAGATGAATTGAAAGCTGCAGGCTGTACCCAACATAAAACCGGGCACAGACGGCAACCATCCTGAATCGTTTGTGAGTTGACTGCACCGAACAAGTGCAAGAAACGGACCACGCACCAAGCATAGAAAGAAAAAAGCCGCAACCTCGTCTTGACAACAAGGTGCGGCTCGGAGCGGGGTTAAGACCGCTTATTTGCCTGCGACTTTCGCTGGCTCGTCAGGCTTCTTGTCGTTGCCTTCGATGTAAGGGCTCCATGGCTTGGCCTTGACCGGGCCTGGTGTTTTCCACACCACGTTGAACTGACCGTCGGCCTTGATCTCGCCAATGAACACCGACTTATGCAGGTGGTGGTTTTTCTCGTCCATCTTGGAAATGATGCCGGACGGCGCCTTGAAAGTCTGGCCGGCCATCGCGGCGATGACTTTGTCGGTGTCGGTGGACTTGGCTTTTTCAACCGCCTGCTTCCACATGTTGATGCCGATGTAAGTCGCTTCCATCGGGTCGTTGGTCAAAGGCTTGTCCTTGTGGCCGGCGATGTTCTTGGCCTTGGCGTAAGCGCTCCACTTCTTGATGAACTCGGTGTTGCTTGGGTTCTTGATCGACTGGAAGTAGTTCCAGGCAGCCAGGTGACCGACCAGCGGCTTGGTGTCGACGCCGCGCAGTTCTTCTTCACCCACAGAAAAAGCCACAACAGGCACGTCTTTGGCTTTCAGGCCAGCGTTGCCGAGTTCTTTGTAGAAAGGCACATTGGAGTCGCCGTTGATGGTGGAGACCACCGCGGTCTTGCCACCAGCAGAGAACTTCTTCACATCAGCGACGATGGTTTGGTAGTCCGAGTGGCCGAACGGTGTGTACTTCTCGTCGATGTCTTTATCGGCAACGCCTTTGCTTTTAAGGTAAGCGCGCAAGATTTTGTTGGTGGTACGCGGGTAGACATAGTCAGTGCCCAGCAAGACCCAACGCTTGGCGCCGCCGCCTTCTTTGCTCATCAAGTAGTCAACCGCGGGAATAGCTTGCTGGTTAGGTGCTGCACCCGTGTAAAACACGTTCTTGGAAAGCTCTTCACCCTCGTACTGCACGGGGTAGAACAGCAGGCCGTTCATTTCTTCGACGACTGGCAATACCGACTTGCGAGACACCGAGGTCCAGCAACCGAAAATCACGGAGACTTTGTCTTGACCGAGCAGCTGCTTGGTCTTTTCAGCGAACAGCGGCCAGTTGGACGCCGGGTCGACGATGACGGGCTCGAGCTTTTTACCGAGCACGCCACCTTTGGCATTGATCTCGTCAATGGCCATCAACACGGTGTCTTTCAACACCGTTTCGGAAATAGCCATGGTGCCAGACAAGCTGTGCAGAATGCCGACCTTGATGGTGCCAGCGCCTTGGGCGTAGGCCGACATGCCGGCGAAGCCGGACAGCGCAACAGCGGCGGTGAGTGCCTTGAGGGCAAAGCGACGTGAATTCAGACCTGACATACATGTTTCTCCATTAAGGTTTAAATCGTTTCTCGCTAGGGCTAGCGATGAGACGATTTTGGAGAAACAGCAGGACTTGTGAAATACGCCGGGTGGCGTATACCGAACGCATTGGCGCGCGAAAAATCGCTGAGAGGCTCAGCTCCCACATATTCAAATGCAGCGCTGCTTTTGTAGGAGGCCAGCCCCTGGCCGATCTTGAGCGCTGAAATTATGTCGCGGGTGGCACTGCCGGTGATGCTTTAGTCGTTTCGGCAGGCTTTAAAGGCACCAGCGGCTCCACCTCGCGCGAGGTTGCAAAGATGGCCCAGGCGGCAACGAACATGGCGGCAATCACCGGACCGATCACAAAGCCATTCAAGCCGAACAGCGCCATGCCGCCAATGGTCGACATCAGCACCACGTAGTCGGGTAGCTTGGTGTCCTTACCCACCAGCAACGGGCGTAACACGTTGTCGACCAAACCAATCACCAAGACACCAAAAGCCGTTAGCATCACGCCATTCAGCACAGCCCCCGTGGCTAAAAAATAAATCGCGACGGGCAACCAAACGATGGCTGCACCGACCGCAGGCAACAGCGACAAAAAGGCCATCAAGGTGCCCCACAACACCGGTGCATGGATACCCAAAACCCAGAAAATAAAACCACCCAGCGCCCCCTGCACCATCGCCACCACAATGTTGCCCTTCACGGTCGCACGAATCACCGTGATGAACTTGCTGGAGAGGTCCCGCTTGATGTCGCCCTCCAATGGCAGCGTGTCCGTCATGCGCCGACCCAAGGCCGAACCGTCGCGCAAAAAGAAGAACAGCAGGTACAGCATGATGAAAAAACCCACCAGGAAATCAAAGGTGTTTTGGCCAATGCTCAGGGCTTGTGTCGCAAAAAATTGGCTTCCCTGGGTCAGGCTGACAGCGATTCGTTCCTGCACCAAGTTCAAGTCCGTCAGACCGAATCGGCCCAAGAGACCTGTCGCCCAGTCCGGCAAGGCATCATAAATTTGTTGAAAGTAAACGCTGAAGCTCAAGTCGCCCGATTGCATACGCTTGATCACCAGCCCCGCCTCTTGCACCAGCAAGGCAGTGACCAAGCTCAGCGGGAAGATGACCAGCAGCAAAATAAACAACAACGCTAGAGCGGCGGCCAGCGTGTGGCGCAAAGGCATCGTTTTCAGCAAGCGGGCATGCAGAGGGGCGAACACAATGGCAAACACCGCGCCCCAAAAGATGGCACCATAAAACGGTGACAACACCCATAAAAAGGCCAGTGAAACCGCCGCCAGCAACCACAGGAAAAATTTGTTTTCAAAGGATCTGGGCGTGGCTGTGGGGAGCTGTTTCATGCGGCGTATCAAAGTTGGGCGGTGAGCGATACGGCCGATGGTAACGGGTATGGGGGAGTACGGCCTATTCCTCCTCGTCTGGCGTCAGCGGTATCTCCTCAGCTGCCGCCAAGGTGCCCAAGTCGATCGCATCGAAATCATCGCGCAACGCTTGCGCGTCGACATCTGCCGCTTGGATTTCGATGTCGATGTCTAACGTCGGCAAGCTCTCTATATGGTCCGGCAGAATATCGGCATCCATCGGTCCGTTGCGCAGATCAGCCGAGCTACGCTCACCGGTGCCTTCTGCATCGGTATCGCTGGTGAGTTCGTCGTCGTCAAATGCACCGCGCGCATCACTGCCACTGTCGGTGCTGTCGCTGGGTCCCAAGCTCCCAACGTCCGTCCCGGCGGGACGCCTCGGCGCCCAATCACCCCCCAAAATGCTGCTGGTCGCCATGATCCTGTCCTTTCAATCTGCCTGAACGGCCTTGCTACATGCTGATGAAAGAACTTTGCACGGCGTCAAAGACGGCCATCGTCAGACAACGCCGACCACGTTGTCAGCCAATGCGGCGTCATGAAGCCACCCTCCATTTCCGGACAAAAAAATGGCCCGCAACACCTCAAGGGTGCGACGGGCCATTTGGCGCGCCTCAGCGCGCGTGCTCAAGATTCGGCTGAAGCACTGCTGCCAGAAACCGGGCGACGACCTGCACGGCCTCCTTTGCGGCCCGCTTCACGGGCCTCAGCGGTATTGAACTCATGAGCCTTACCGCTCGCGTGAGCTGCTTTGCCGCCCAAGCTGGCAATTTCCTTTTGCCGCTGAGGATCCATCGATGCGAAGCCGCGCTTAGATGTCGCTTTTTGACTTGGGTTGTCTAAACTCATGAAAAACTCCTATTAATCGTTGAAGTGTTTAAATTGGAAGGCTTGTACAGTTTAAAAAGAAGCTGAGTTAAGCGCGTCAGTAAGCGGCCCCTGATCTTGTAGGACGAAGGCATTGCGCGATGCCACCTTGGCCAACGGCGGCAAGACGCCACGAAAAACGGCTGCACAAGGCAGCCGATTCAAGGAGAGCAACAAATCTGCCAAAGACAAGGCGCAGTCGCGCTAGCTTTGGCTCAGGGTGATCAGCGCGCCGGAGGGCGCGCAGAACCTGTGGGCGCACGACCGGCGATGTGCCGGAAAGTGATGCGGCCCTTGCTCAGGTCGTAAGGGGAGAGTTCAAGGGACACCTGGTCACCCGCCAAAATGCGGATGTGGTTCTTGCGCATCTTGCCGGAGGTGTAAGCCACCAGTTTGTGGCCGTTGTCCAGCGTGACACGAAAGCGCGAGTCCGGCAGCACCTCTTCGACCAGACCGTGCATTTCAATCAGTTCTTCTTTTGCCATGGTTGCATCTCCTTCAGATAAATACAGAAATCTCGGCTGGGCGTCTTGGCATCAAGCCAATGCGCGGGTGTTGCGCTCGCCAATCCAGGCCAGCGCGTGCTCGGTCGCGTAATGCAATGCGGCAGGCGCATTGTCGAACAATCTGGTGAAGCGCGAAACACGGTCATGCGTGCCGCTGCCTTTGCCGGAACGGATAGAGACTGAGGCAGCAAAGCCGCCGTCGACAAGTTGGGTTGCCAGGGGTGAAACCCGGTACTTACCAACCTCAATAAGGTGGTGATTCATAAAAAATGCGGTGCCCCAGCTTGGGCCGGGCACAAATAAAAGGGAAAACAAACGACTTGCGAGCAAGCCAAGGGGGGTCCGGCTGTGAACCGGTATAGGCACCGCTTGGGAAGTCTTTGCTAGGAAAATAGAACAGTGCTGGCAAGGTTCAGGGCTGTATGGGCACTGAAAACACTGAGAAGTCCGGGCTCTGAGAAGCGCCGCGCTGATGGGATCAAGCCACTTCAAGATATGAATTTGGAAAGGCTGGACACATAAAGCTATTGCGATACCGAAGGTGTGATTGTAGCGGTTTAAACAAGATGGCGCATTTTAGGCCCTTCCTGGGCCCGTGTGCCACCCATTTTGCAGGCTTGGCTTGGCTTGACATGGTTCCGGGCTAGTTTTCAAACTGCGGGTGCAGCTGCCGGATACGGTTCATGGCCATGCCGGCTGCGGCCGTCCGGGTTTCGACGCCAAGCTTGGCAAAAACACGCTCAAGGTGTTTTTTAACCGTCATCGGGCTGGTCCCCAGAATGTCGCCAATATCACGGTTGATCTTGCCTTTGACAACCCAATACAGCACTTCGGCTTCGCGCGCTGTCAGCTTGAAGCTCAGGCTCATGGCTTGAATAACGGTTTCATCGGACTCTTCGCGCATGATGATCAGCCAGTCGTCGTCGCCGGTCTGCTGGTGCAGCCGGCAAGTCAGCCGCTTGGCGCCCTGCTCGATGCTCAAACGCGGCGGCTCGATCTGCGGGTCTGTTTGCTGTGCGGCCAATTGCTCGGCAGTGGCCACATGCCGGCGCAACCAGTTCAGCACCGCGTCTGGCGTTTGCGGCGCGGCTGTGCCGTAGTAGCGCTGCAACAGCTCGCGCGCCAGCGGTGTTTGCCACATCAATTTGCCGTCGCTCACGCGCACCGTGATGGTGGCGTAACCAAAGGCGTCCAAGGCGTTGCGAGCTTGCCGTTTTTCGCGGGCGCCTTGCAAATGCACCGCAATACGCGCCAACACCTCTTTAGGCTTGATCGGCTTGGTGACGTAGTCGACGCCACCGACGTCGAGTGCCGCCACCAGGTATTCAGTCTCGGTCAGCCCGGTCATGAAGACGATCGGAATCGGCGCTGTGGCGGGCGAAGCTTTCAGCCGCCGCGCCACCTCGAAGCCGTCCATGCCAGGCATCATCGCGTCGAGCAGAATAATGTCGGGCAGCGCTTGCGCGGCGCGTTGCAAGGCCGCCTCGCCGTGGGTGGCCACCAGCACCGTGTAACCAGATTCGTCCAACGCGTCGTGCAGCACAGAGAGGTTGTCGGGCACGTCATCGACGATCAACACGACATCGCTGTTGGCGCGGTCCAGCGTTTGCGCCAGTGGCGGGGCGAACATGGGGTTCGAGGGGCTCATGTGACAGCGCCTGAAAACGTTATTGGCATTCCCGCTTGCGCGTCGATTTGTCGGGCCATGGCTTCAAACTCAAATTGACGCGCCAGCCCTTGCATGGCGGCCACAAAAGCATGGCACTCAGGCTGGGCTTTTTCTATCGTGTCGAGCTGGTTCATGATGCCGCGAAAAAAACCCAGATTGACCAGTTCGCTCAGCGTTTTCACCTCAGACGCTGCCGGCCACAACAACGCCGTCAGAGGCGCTGACACCAACGCTGCAGCAGGGGCAGGCGCTTGGGTCAGCCAAGCCAATGACAGCTGGCGTTCAAGCCAGTCCAGCAGCTCGCTGTGGCGAACCGGTTTGAGGATAAAGTCTTCTTGACGAATGCCAACGTCGTTCTCCAGCCCCTTGTCAAAGGCGTTGGCCGAGACAATCGCAATCTGCGGCTGGACTGACTGCAAAGAGGCAGAAGAATCGCCCAAAGCGCGCAGCCGGCGTATGGTTTCCCAGCCGTCAATGCCGGGCATGGCCAAGTCCATCAAGATCGCGTGCGGTTGCAAACCGGCTGCCAACAAATCAAGACCGTCATGGCCGCTGACGGCGGTGCGAATCTCGAACCCCATGGGCTGCAGCAGGCTGACCAGAATATCGCGGTCAGCCTCTTCGTTGTCGACCACCAAGATGCGCCGGCGCTCACCGGCATAACCGTGGCGCGGACGGCTCAGCAGCGGCAAGCTAGGTACTGTAGCAACCGTTTGAGGCACATCGGGCAAGAACAATCGGACCCGAAAAATCGACCCCACGCCAGGCGCGCTGGTCAGTGTCATCTCGCCGCCCATCAGGTCGGTGAGCATTTTCGCGATGGTCAGACCCAAGCCGGCACCCGGCGCTGCACCAGCGCTGGTGCCGGCACTGCTCGCTCGCGTGAAGGGTTCAAAAATGCGCTCACGTTCTTCTTCAGACAAGCCGGGTCCGGTGTCTTCCACATCGATCAAGGCCATCTCGCGGGCGTAGCGCACACGCAATGTGACGCTGCCGCTGGAGGTGAACTTGATGGCATTGCCGAGCAGGTTGATGAGGATTTGCCGCACGCGTTTTTCGTCCGCGCGCACCACCAGCGGCATCACACCTTCAGGCTCGAACTTGAATTGAAGGCCTTTGGCCTGCGCTTCCAGCTCAAACAGATTCGCCATTTCTTGCACGCCGTCAGCAAAGTGCATGGGCTTGACGTTCAAGGTGAGCTTGCCGCTTTCGATGCGCGCGATGTCTAAGGTGCCCTCAATCAGCGACAACAAATGTTCGCCACCGCGTTTGATGACGCTGACAGCCTGCCGGCGATGCGGCGGAATCGACGGGTCTTCACCCATCAACTGTGCATAACCCAAGATGCTGTTGAGCGGCGTGCGCAGCTCGTGGCTGATGGCGCTGATGTAGCGGCTTTTGGCTTGGTTCGCCAAATCGGCGACTTGCTTGGCGTGTTGCAGCGCCTCGTCGGTTTGCCGGTGCGAATCAATCTCTTGCATCAACAAATGCGTTTGCCGGTTTGATTCTTCTTGCGCCACCTGCCGACTTTTTTGAGCCAACACCATCCACCACGCCACCATGCCGGCAATCAACAACAGCGCCATGTAGGCTTTCACAAAACCCGAACGCAAAGCCGCACCAGAAACGCCTGCGGCCTCCGCCAGCGGGCGCAATTCCTGGTGATACAGCAAGCCAAAGACACTGCCCAAGAGCGGCACGATGACCAGCATCAGCAGTAAAAATTGAGCCAGACCGGTGTCAAGGTAAGGCCAAATACGGCGCGGCAACAACCAACGCAAAGTGGCCGACCATTGCGCCGCCAAGCTGGCGTGCGGCTTGCACATGTCACCGCAACGCGCGTCGAGCGTGCAGCACAGGGAGCAAATGGCGCCTTGGTAAGCCGGGCAATGCGCCATGTCGGGGCTTTCGTACTCGCGCTCACAAATCACGCAGCGGCTCATGCGGTGGGCGCGAAAAACACCCGGCGCAGGCGCTTCTGCGTCAGTGTTTTCCGCCCCACGGGCGATGTAATAGCGACCGCGTGTGGCCCAGGCGATCAGCGGCGCGGTGATGAGCGCAGTCAACATCGCAATCACCGCAGAAAAAGCCTGCGCCAGCGGACCGAACGCCCCCAAGTAGGCCGCCACCGATAACACCGAAGCCAAGGCCATGGCACCGACGCCCACCGGATTGACGTCATACAGATGCGCCCGCTTGAACTCAATGCCTTTGGGCGACAAGCCGAGCGGTTTGTTGATGACCAAGTCGGCCACCACCGCCATCATCCAGGCAATGGCGATGTTGGAATACAGGCCGAGCACGTCGCCAAGCGCTTTGAAGACGTTCATCTCCATCAGCATGAAGGCAATCAAGGTGTTGAAGACCACCCAGACCACGCGGCCCGGGTGGCTGTGCGTCAACCGCGAAAAAAAGTTAGACCAAGCCAGCGAGCCAGCATAGGCGTTGGTGACATTGATCTTGAGCTGTGAGATCACAACGAACAGCGCCGTCGCCGCTACCGCCCAGCCGTAGTCCGGAAAGACATATTCGTAGGCCGCCAAGTACATTTGGTTGGGGTCGACCGCGCGGTCTGGCGGCACCATGTTGCTGATGGCCAAGTACGCCAGCAAGACGCCGCACAACATCTTGACCACGCCCAGCAAGACCCAGCCCGGCCCACCGGCCAACACGCCAGCCCACCAGCGCCAGCGCGTGGCGGGGGT
>CANCCE010000071.1 GCA_947374505.1 Comamonadaceae bacterium
CCAGCCGATGGAAAATTAAGAGCACCGGGGTTCGCTTTTGCATAAGCCACAAGATCAAGCACCGATTTGATGGGCACATCGTTGTTGGCAATCAGCATGTTGGGGGTGATGGCAACCAACGAAATCGGACTCAGGTCTTTTTGTGGGTCAAACGGTAGTTTTTTGTAAATGCTGACGTTGATCGCATTGGGTGCGACATTGCCCATGAGCAGCGTGTAGCCATCGGCAGCAGACCGCACCGCGTACTCGGTGCCGATGTTGCCTCCGGCGCCACCCCGGTTGTCAATCGAGATCGGCTGCCCCAGACGTCTTGACAGTTCAGGCGTGATGAGCCGCGCAACAATGTCTGTGCCGCCGCCTGGCGGATAGGCGACGACCAGTTTGATAGGACGGTCAGGGTAGGCCGCAGACGCCCCTAAAGCGAGACTCGAAAAAGTCATGAATAGACCTAAGCGAAACAAGCTAATCGGCACAAGTTGAAATTTGATCATTAAAATTTCCCTGTCAATTTGACAAACTGACCGCCACTGGTTTACTCAATATGAACCGTTTTTCCAGTGCGAGCCGACTGCTGGATGGCCAGTGTCACCGCCAACGTATTGCGCGCATCGGCCGGCGTTGCCAAATTGCACGGCTTGCCTATCGCCAGGTAATCCAGCCAGGCCCTTGTCTCATCTGCGATAGGGCCGAGAAAATCACCCAATGCCCAGTCGCCGGGTGTCGAGCTCTCAAGAAAAACAGTTTCAATTTTGTGATCTGACAGATAGACGTGTGGGAATCCAACGTCCGTCTGCATGACTTGATCGGTATGGTCATCGTTGATCAACAAGGCCCCGTGCGAGCCGATCAGTTCGACGCGGGCACTGTGGCCAACGGAAGGCCACTTTTCAGGCAGTGCATAGCTGACACCCAGGTTCACGACGGCCCCGTCTCTGCACGTCAGGATGGCCCACGTCACATCGTCCGTGTCGTAACCAGCTGCATGAATGATGCCCTTTTGTCCTCGGGCAAAAACCTCGACAACCGGATTGTCTGCGAGCAGCCAGCCCATCAAGTCAACGTAATAGGTCAGTGCATCGACGACCGGCGTGGCTTCTTTGTTTCGTTTGAGCATCGCAAAACATTGCGATCGTGAGTTGTAGAGACGCGCGCAGGCGCCGTTGATGGTGCCCAGACGGCCTTGAATGATTTGTTCCTTGGCCAGTAAATAACGGGTTTTATAGCGTCTGCTGTAGCCAACTCTCAAGTCGCCATTCAGTTCCGCGACGGTTTTCAACATCAGATCGGCGTCCTGCACGGACAGTGCAATCGGCTTTTCAACCAATACCGGCACCTGTCGCTTCAAGGCGTCCACCACGGGGTGCGTGTGCTCATGCTCACTGGTCGCAACAATGATGGCATTCACCTCGGGATGCGACATGGCTTCATGCCTATCGGTACACCAGAAGTCAGCCCCAATCTCTTGAGCGAGCTTTTGTGCGGCGGCGGCATCTGTGTCCATCACCGCGATAAATCCAACAGCAGGATGCATTTTGGCGAGTCGTGCTCTTAATGAGCCAATACGGCCACATCCAATGATGGCGAGGCCGATGTCTTTTTTTGTTCTAGGCATTGTTCAATCCTGGATAGGGGCTGCATGAGGTTTACGCCGGCGATCCTAATTCAATCAACTGATTTAAACAAGTGTTTTATTTCAGGTGAAAGGGCATAGGCGAAACGCAGAAATGCTTGTCGAGTCGAATCAAAATGAATAGAGACGGCTTGTTTCGCCGGCTAAAAATCCCAAAGACATCATGGACTTTTTGCCGCGCGAAGTGGTCATAGCCGTCCGTTTAACTCATTTTTTCTAGTCAAGACCGCCTGACAAAAGCAGTCTTGGCTTATCCTCACACCCATGTATTTACCGACACATTTCAAGGGTGACTGGACCGAGCACGCGGTACGATTAATCAAGGCTGACCCCTTCGCCAGCCTGATCAGCACTGACGACACAGGTTTGCCCTTTGTCACGCACTTGCCTTTGCTGTTGCAAGATAAATCGGTCGGGTCGGACAGCGCCACACCTATTCTGTTGGGGCATGTCGCGCGCGGTAATCCCCATTGGCGATACCTGCAGGCCCGGCCTAAAGCGGTGGTGACTTTTTTGGGTGCGCATGCGTATTTGTCACCGCAGGTGTATCCCGACTTGGCGCGGGTGCCGACCTGGAATTACCTGGCAGTGCATTGCACGGTGGAGGCCGTTCTCATTGACGAGCCAGAAGCTAAAGACGCCTTGTTGAAAAAACTCATTGGTGATCATGAGCCGGCTTACGCGGCGCAATGGCGTTCGCTGGATGCCGACTACCAACGCAAGATGCTGGCTGGTATTGTTGGCTTTGAGCTGCACGTGACCTCCTTTGAGTGCAAACTGAAACTCAACCAACACCGACCCGAAGCGCATGACGCCACGCTGCGTATGTACGAGTCTGGCAGCAGCCATCAGCGCACGCTGGCTGAATGGATGGTCCGTCTCAAGGACAGCCCGGCATGAGCGCACCAGACAGGCGTGACCTCGAGATGATGCACCTCGCCTTGTCTGAAGCCCGCGCCGCTATGGCCGCTGGTGAAGTCCCGGTTGGTGCGGTGGTGGTGAAAAATGGGTTGGTCATTGCGACCGGACGCAACTCACCGATTGACGCCCATGATCCGACGGCGCACGCAGAAATAGTGGCCTTGCGCGCTGCCGCCAAGGTGCTGGGCAATTACCGGTTGGATGACTGCGAGTTGTATGTCACGCTAGAGCCCTGCGCCATGTGCAGTGGTGCGATGTTGCAGGCGCGGCTCAAGCGGGTGGTATTTGCGGCGACAGAGCCCAAAACCGGCGCTGCAGGTTCTGTGTTGAACCTCTTTGCAGAAGTACGCATCAACCATCAGACTGTTGTTCAGGGCGGTGTCATGGCGGAAGCAAGCGCGGCCTTGTTGCAGTCATTTTTTGCTCAAAGGCGCTCTCTACTTCGTGAAGAAGCACGTTTGAATCATCCCCTGCAAGACTTCGCGTTGCGTACGCCCGATGCCGCTTTCAACGACTTGACTGACTATCCTTGGCAGCCTCATTACATCAGCGACTTGCCGGCATTGGCTGGCCTTCGCATGCATTATCTGGACGAGCAGGGCGCTCAACGCGAGCAGGCTGGGACAGCGGCATTGACATTTCTCTGCCTGCACGACAGCCCCAGTTGGAGCTATCTTTACCGCAAGATGATTCCGATTTTTTTAGCGGCAGGGCATCGCGTGGTCGCCCCCGACCTGGTCGGTTTCGGGAAAAGCGACAAGCCCAAAAAAGACAGTTTTCATCATGTTGATTTTCATCGTCAGACGCTGCTTGAATTGGTTGAGCGGCTTGATCTGAATAACATGGTGCTGGTGCTGCAAGAACCGGCTGGGTTGCTGAGCCTCAGCTTGCCGATGGCTGCGCCGCAGCGGTACAGCGGTTTACTGACCTTGCGCACGTTGGCGGACACCAGCGGCGAAAAATGTGCGGCCTACAACGCGCCTTTTGTCGACAACGGGCACCGCGCAGCATTGCGGGCATTTCCGCGCATCGGACATTTTTTGCCTGAACATGGCGCAGACATCGCCGCTGAGGCAATTCGGTTTTTCAGCGGGCCCTGATCACTGTGCCTGTCAGCCGTTCGGATGGCCAATGGGATAATTGCATTCGTGAAAAAACATATCTACATCTACTCCCCCTCCAGCGCCGTGCGCGACAAAGCCAGTTTCAAACGCGGCATCGCCCGACTGAAAACCTTGGGGCACGAGGTTGAAGTGGATGAGTCCGCCTTGGCAAGCCACCAGCGCTTTGCCGGCGACGACGACACCCGGCTGGCGGCCATTCACCGCGCTGCAGCCAGTGGTGCAGACATCGCGCTGATTTCACGGGGAGGCTATGGACTCACACGCATCTTGCCCGGCATCCACTACAAGGCGGTGGCCAAGGCGGTCAACAATGGCACGCAGTTCGTCGGCCTGAGTGACTTCACCGCGTTTCAGTCGGCCTTGCTGGCCAAGACCGGTGCCATCAGCTGGGCTGGCCCAGCCCTCGGCGAAGACTTTGGCGTTGACGGCACGCCCGACGACATCATGGAAGCATGCTTTGATGACTTGGTCAGCGGACAAGGTGAGGGCGCTGGTTGGCAACTTCCAAAACCTGCTGCAGCAACGGCAACAGCGACCGCAAAAACAACTGATTTCAAAGTCAACAATGCCGTGCTCTGGGGCGGTAATTTATCGGTCTTGTCGTCACTGGTGGGCACGCCCTATCTGCCGCCAATCAAGGGTGGCATTTTGTTTCTGGAAGACGTGCACGAACACCCGTACCGCATCGAACGCATGCTCACGCAGTTACTTCATGCGGGTGTGTTGGCTCAGCAAAAAGCCATTGTTTTTGGCCAGTTCAGCAACTTCAAACTAGTGCCTCATGACAAAGGCTTCAAGCTGGCAACGGTGGTGCAGTGGTTGCAGTCGCAGGTGAAAGCGCGTGTCTTAACCGGCTTGCCGTTTGGTCACGTGCCCACCAAGGTGCTGCTGCCAATGGGTGCGCCGGTGAGCTTGGTGGCAGAGGGCCGCGACGCCTTTTTGCTGTGGGGCCACGCGCACTGAATCGCGCTTTCACTGGCATTTAAGCCGGCACTGAATCGAGATTGATGCGGTCCCAGTGCCGGTGCTGGAGCATCGCAGCAATAAACGCCTGACTGATCTGCCCCTGTAGAGCTCTCTGGCTGTCGGCGATCACCACGCCGGGTGTTGGCACACTGATTGCGGTTTCTTTTTGCATACCCATACTGAAGCCCAAGGCGCTGAGCAAAAGCACCCCTTCGTTGATGGCGCAGATGGGTTTGCAGTGTTTGTACGCTTCGAGCGCGAAGTGCACCGCCGAGCCGAGTCGACACAATTCGTCGGCACTGGCCACCCCGCCTGGTATCAGTACCGCGTCAAACATCACTGACGCGGTGTTGCTAAAGGTGTAGTCCGCCGCCAGCGTGCGACCCGTTGCCGAAGCGACGTGACCCAAGTGCGGCCCAATCACTTTGCAGTGCAAACCAGCGGCGGTCAGCTCTTGGATCACACGCTTGACGGAGATCATGTCGATGCCATCAGCGGCCAATACGGCCACTTTTCGGGTTCGGATATCCGGCTTGTATCGCCCGACCATGCTCAGCGAAGGTGCTTCTTGAAGCTCACTCTGCATCGTCTGATGTCGATAACCCAGGCGACCGGCTGCTGCTGCCGCGTCAGGAGTGTGGATGCCGAGTTGCGCTGCCACACGGCTGGCCAGCTTCATGTCGACATGCGCCAGGTTGTCCACCATGCGTTGTCGAATTTCAGTGGATTCAACCTTCGACAGATCAAATCGGAAGGCCGCGACGACGTGGGCTTTTTCCGCTTGGCTCTGGCTGTTCCAGAAAAGCTTTGCCTGGGAGAAATGGTCGTCAAATGAAGCGCTTCGTTGGCGTAATTTGGGTGACTGCAAGTCGTCAGGGGATGAATGGAAACCGTGTGTTGCACCATCCAGCCGAAATTCGCTGCCGCGGGCGAGCGTGTTGGGCTCGTACGCGACTCGCCCTTTTTGACCTGCTGACTGATGCAGACCGTCCCGCTGAAAATGATGAACGGGACACACCGCCCGGTTGATCGGTAACGCATGAGCGTTGGGGCCTCCCAAGCGCGACAACTGACTGTCGGCGTATGAAAACAAACGTCCCTGCAACAACGGGTCATTCGAGAACTCAATCCCCGGCACCAGATGACCTGGGTTGAATGCCACTTGCTCGGTTTCAGCAAAGAAATTGTCGGGATTGCGGTTCAACACCATGCGCCCTATCGGCAATATCGGCACCAGCTCTTCGGGAATCAGTTTGGTGGCGTCGAGCAAGTCGACATTCAGCTCAGCCTCTTGGCGGGCATCTATCAACTGAACGCCCAACTCCCATTCTGGAAAGTGGCCACTGTCAATGGCGTCCCAAAGATCACGGCGATGAAAGTCAGGGTCTCGACCGGCTAGTTTTTCCGCTTCGTCCCAGGCCATGCTGTGCAGTCCCAACTTTGGTTTCCAGTGGAACTTCACAAAGGTAGATTGACCGTGCGAATTGACCAGCCGGAAAGTGTGAACACCAAAGCCCTCCATCATGCGGTAGCTGCGGGGAATCGCCCGGTCCGACATCAACCACATCAGCATGTGGGTGGACTCGGGCATCAGAGAGACAAAGTCCCAGAAGGTGTCGTGCGCCGATGAAGCCTGTGGCATTTCGTGATGCGGCTCTGGCTTGAGGGCGTGCACAAGGTCGGGGAACTTGATGCTGTCTTGAATAAAGAACACGGGCATGTTGTTGCCGACCAGATCGTAGTTTCCCTGTTGCGTGTAAAACTTGACGGCAAAGCCACGTACATCGCGCACCGTATCGGCTGAACCACGCGCTCCGACCGCGGTTGAAAAACGAACAAAAACGGGGGTTTCTGCTGCCGGATCCTGCAAAAAACCAGCGCTGGTGACTAGCGACAGCGGCTTATAGACTTTGAAATAACCATGCGCCGCGGCACCCCGCGCGTGAACGACACGCTCTGGGATTCGCTCATGGTCAAAGTGCGTTAGTTTTTCTCGGAGGATGAAATCCTCCATCAGTGTTGGTCCGCGTGGACCGGCTTTCAGTGAGTTGTGGTTGTCTGAAATCGGCACACCATGCTGGGTTGTCAGTGTGTTGATGTTGTCAGACATCGTGTTTTTAAGCGTGACATGGCTGTTGCTGGCTTTACGCCGTGGTGGGGACATCTGGAATCCTGTGCATCTTGGGTTGAACCTTAGGAATTTAAAAAAAGAATCCTAAAACCCAAGTTGCACGATAAGTGATCCATCTAAATCACCAGAGAGTCGGTGAACACCAGATCCTGTCAGTCAAGTCCCCCCGCATGTGGGACAGATCCGACCCTGTATTGGATCGATCACTCACGCAGACGATCAGGCTCTCAGATTAACTTTGAATCAGCCAATCCCTTTTAAGGAGAATATGATGAATTCTGATGCCCCGGAGAGACACAAATCAAGTGATTCGCACCAAGGGAAGGTCAGCCATCGGCCTTTGAATGAAGATGTTTTGCAGTCTGCCATTGAGGCTGCCAAAGATGAGGTGCTGGTGGTGGACGCTTCAGAAAAAAGCCATGCAACTGAGCATGACCAAGGAAAACATCACTGGTTGAGCGATGACGGTGGCTTGTATCAGCGCGTCGATGACCGGGTCATGCGCTTTTTTTTATTGAAGCCGCTCAAAGCCTCAATCATGGTTGCCGGTGCTGGAGCCTTGCTGGCACTGGCCCTTGAACACAGCCTCAAGAGGCTGATCAGACGATTGCCCTGAAAACCGCCGATAGGGCGGCATTCACTAGAGAATTTACTTGACTAGTAAGACGGGTATGTTGGCTTCAGCCAAGACGCGTTGTGCCACGCTGCCCATGACTGCCCGACCGATCAACCCATGCCCGTGTGTGCCCATCACGATCATGTGCGCCTTTTCCTTTTTCGCAGCTTTGAGTATCTCATTCGCTGGGACGCCGGCAACCCAACTGGTGCGGAAATGCAGCTGGTGCTTGGTCAAAAAACGCTCAATCGACTTGAGGACCTTGGTGGCTTCGTCGTTGTGATACTCGCGGACGGTGGTTGCACCAACCATCCGCTGGACTCGGTGTGGGATAGGGGGCTGCACATTGATCACGACCAACTCATCTTCAGGGCCACACATGGTTTCATGCGTGACCAGAAAGGCGAGTGCCTTTTTGGTGAATTCACTGCCATCAGCCGGGAAAAGTATTTTCATTTTTATCTTCCTTGTGGGTCAAAAAAAGGGGTTACGCCGAAACTTCTTTTTTCTCGTTGTGTCGAATGACCAGAACCGGGACGGGTGCAAGCCGAATAATCTGTTCAGCACCACTGCCCAGCATCATCCTGCCTAAGCCGCGTCGCCCATGCGTCCCAACCACAATCAGATCTGCCTTGAAACGCGTTGCAGCATCGGCCACCACTTCAGCGAGACGTTCCCCAAAGTTGTCGAACAATTCGGTGTCAGCGGGCACGCCAGCAGCCTTTGCCACAACCAAGGCGTCTTCCAAAATCTTGCTGCCGCTTTGGCGCATGATTTCAATGACTTCACCGGAGTAAGCGCCATACGGATCTGCCGCCAGCGGAGTCATGCCTTCGACAACATGCACAAGATGGACCTGCCCACCCGAATCGCGTGCCATTTGAAGAGCGGCAACCATGGCTTTGGTGGCCGTCTCGCTGCCATCAACCGGGATCAAAATTCGTTGGTACATATTTAGTTCCTATTTATTTTTCTATTATGGTGTGCGATCGGGTGAAGCAGCCTTGATCTGTATCAACAAGGCGCCTCAAAGTCTTGTAGGACAAATCCGACTGAACTTGTCCTTGGGTACTATTGAATTTGTAATTTCTTAGCCGTCGTTGTTGATTTTTTAGGCAGCTCAAGTGTCAGCACACCATCTGCATAACGGGCTTGCGACTTGGCTTCATCGACATCCTGAGCCAAACTAAAACTGCGTGAAATACTGCCGAGATAGCGCTCGCTTCGCAGCACTTTGTTGCCATTCCCGCGGGTTTCTTTGTCTCGCTTCATTTCGGCATCAATCTGAACGACGTTGCCGTCTATCCGGATGCTGATGTCTTCTTTTTTAACCCCGGGAAGATCGGCCTTGACTTCGTAAGCATTCTCTTTTTCAGAGACATCTATTTTCATTTGCAGTTCAGGCATGTCTGCATCAAATGTGACGGGTGCCAAAAAGCGGCGGAAGGCAGATTCAATAGAGTCGCCAAAAGTAGGGTCTGTGACGCGAAGATTGTTCATGTCTTTTCTCCAGATAGGTGGGTTGATGGAATGACTATTGGAGACCGAACTGCCGATGGCAAAGGCCATCCATCATCTAGTCAGAAAGCGAGTTAAAGCGCTTGATGCTGTAGGAATTTTTCGTGTTCATGCCTCGTCTGGCATGCCCTGCAACTCAGCTCATATTTGTTGTGCTGATCGGGCCTCTTTTTTGTTCTTGAGCGACTTATACATTTGGATATTGATCTGGCGCAAAGAAAGTTGACCGCATCCAGCTAAGCTGACAAGCATCAAACGCTGAACCAAGCACCGCCACGCCATGACCGTACGACACCTTGAAGCCATGTTTCAGCCGACCTCAGTTGCCCTCATCGGTGCTTCTGACCGCGAGGGCAGTTTGGGGTCTGTGGTCTTGCACAACCTCAAGTTGGGCGGTTTCAAAGGGCCGATCTGGCCCGTCAATGCCAATCACGCACAGGTCGATGGTGAACCCGCTTGGCCAGATGTCGAGGCCTTGCCTTTCGCGCCAGACTTGGCTGTTATTTGCACACCCGCCGGCAGCGTGCCTGAGTTGCTGGCATCGCTAGGTCGCAAGGGCACACGCGCTGCGATTGTGTTGAGTGCTGGCCTGAAAGCCATGACGGCTCAAGGTATCACCCTTGAGCAAGCCATGCTGGATGCAGCCCGCCCGCATTTGCTGCGTGTATTGGGTCCAAACTGCATTGGTGCACTGGTGCCTAGTGCCGCATTGAATGCGAGTTTTTCGCCCGGCAACGCCTTGCCGGGTCAACTCGCATTTGTCACGCAGTCCGGCGCGCTAGCCACCGCCATGTTGGACTGGGCGAATAGCCTTGGCATTGGTTTTTCCCACTTTGTCTCGTTGGGCGACAGTGCCGACGTCGACTTTGGCGACATGCTGGATTACCTCGGCAGTGACCCAGGGACGCGGGCGATTTTGATGTACGTTGAATCGGTCAAAACGGCACGCAAGTTCATGTCTGCAGCACGCGCGGCGGCACGCAATAAGCCGGTGATTTTGGTCAAGGCCGGCCGCGCACCTGAGGGTGCCAAAGCAGCTGCTTCGCACACCGGTGCTCTCGCCGGATCTGATGTTGTTTTTGACGCGGCTGTTCAGCGTGCCGGCATGTTGCGCGTGGACACGCTCGAAGCCTTGTTTGACGCTGCTGAAACACTGTCCAACATGCACCACACGTGGCCACTGAAGGGTGAGCGGTTGGCCTTGGTGACCAACGGTGGCGGTGCGGGTGTGTTGGCGGCAGACTCCCTGTCGTTGGGCGGCGGCAGGCTCGCTGAATTGAGTTCCGCCACACAGTCCGCGTTGAACGACTGTCTGCCCGCGACATGGTCCAAAGGGAACCCCGTTGACATCATTGGAGACGCACCGGTGAGTCGCTACCAAGCGGCGCTGCGGGTCCTGCTGGCCGCACCTGAAGTGGACGGTGTGCTCTTCGTGCATGCGCCTACGGCGATCGTCTCGGCCACACAGATTGCCACGGCCTGCCTACCATTGATGCAGTCTGCCAGTAAACCAGTGCTGGCTTGTTGGCTCGGTGGTGCGGTGGTGGCAGCTGCACGACAAGCATCGGCAGCGGCCGGTATTGCCAGCTACAACACTCCGGAACGCGCCACTGCCGCTTGGATGCAATTGGTCCACTTCAGTCGTAACCAGCAAGCGTTGCAACAACTCACCACCGCTTCCATGCCGGATCTGCAGCCCGACCGCGTGACGGCGCAAAGATTGATTCAACAAGCCTTGCAAGATGGCCGTGAATGGCTGGGCGATGCGGACTCGCAAGCCTTGCTGGCGGCCTATGGGATTCCGGTTGTCGACACACGTCAAACGGCAGATGCCCATACGGCGGTGTTGACGGCCGACTTGATGGCTTACCCAGTGGCGCTGAAGATCATCTCGCCGCAGATCATCCACAAGTCCGATGCCGGTGGTGTGGCACTCGGCTTGACGTCAGCGCTTGAAGTGCGATCTGCTGCAGAAGCCATGCAGGCGCAAGTCACCAAGCTGCGGCCAGATGCCGTATTGCACGGCTTCACCGTGCAGGCGATGGCACATCGGCCTGGCGCGCATGAACTGATTGTGGGCATCAACACGGACCCTCTGTTTGGTCCGGTGTTGCTGTTGGGCGAGGGCGGCACGGCCGTTGAATTGCACGCCAGCCACGCGGTAGCCTTACCGCCGCTCAACACCAGTCTGGCGCAAGATTTGCTCCAACGCAGTCAACTTTCCAAGTTGCTAAACGGCTACCGCGGCAAACCAGTGGCGAACCAGGCAGCCTTGCTGGATACATTGCTAAAAGTCTCGCTGCTCGCTTGCGATTTGGCGCAAGTGGCTGAGCTTGACATCAACCCCTTGTTGATCGATGCCGACGGCGTTTTGGCCGTTGATTCACGCGTGCGCATCAAAGCCAGCACCGCCCGCGATGGATCGCACTTGGCGATTCGGCCTTACCCTTTAGCTTTGGAAGAGTCTGTTCGTGTGGCCGGAAGCGACGTGTTGTTGCGCCCGATTCGGCCTGAAGATGGCGGCCGGCTTCAGCACTTTTACGCGGATGCCACACCCGCTGATATGCGTCTGCGTTTTTTCATGGCGAGGCGCGAAGTCCCGCACTCTGAGTTGGCGCGCTACAGTCAGATCGACTACGACCGTGAGATGACGTTCATTGCCATGGGAAAGTCGCACACAGGGGAAGATGCCATGTTGGGCGAGGTACGGGCCGTCTGTGATCCCGATAATGTTCGCGCTGAGTTCGCGATTCAAGTGGCCACGCACTGGCAGGGCAGGGGACTGGGTCGGCTGCTACTGGACAAACTGCTTCGCTACTTGCGGGCTCGCGGCACTGTGGAAGTGGTGGGTGAATGTTTGCCGGAAAATTTAAACGTGACGTCACTCGCGACTCACGTCGGCTTCTCGGTGACTCCCGGCACTTCTCCAGATAGTCTGTTGATGCGGATGGTCCTTAACCCCCCAACGTCGAACCTCACATGACTCGTTTTCGCCATATCCTTGTGCCTGTCGACGGCAGTCCAAGCTCTGACAAGGCACTCGACGAGGCCATCCGATTGGCTATTTTCAGTGGTGCCAAAATCAGCCTGTTGCATGTGTTGCATGTGTTGGATGACCTCAGTCATGTGCGCGCTACCGGCGAAAGTCTGTTGGCGAAACAGGGTGAAAAGATCTTGGCCCGTGGTCTGCCGGTTGAATGCGTGCTGATCGCGGAAGGTTCTGGTCGCATTTGTGACCATGTGGCAGAACACGCCCGCATCAGCCAAGCAGACTTGATCGTCGTCGGTTCGCATGGCCGGCGTGGTGTCGGTCGGGTGCTGCTGGGCAGCGATGCGGAGCAGATTATTCGCCAAGCACCTGTGCCGGTGTTGGTGGTGCGCTGAGTCGGTTCAACCTGC
>CANCCE010000072.1 GCA_947374505.1 Comamonadaceae bacterium
TTCCCTAACGCCAGAAAAAGGCTTTGCCCAATTGTTCTAAACAAGGCCGCTCCCTACAGTACTTAGGCAGGCGCTGGTATCTCTCAGCTGCCAACTTCCAAGGGAAAAAACATGCGAACCACTGACATGCTGACTGAAATTCGGGATGCCAATTTGAGCTATCTAATGCTGGCCCAGCAGATGATCCGTTCAGACAAACCCGCGGCCATTTTTCGGCTCGGTATCAGTGAGGCGATTGCCAACCTGCTGGACGGTTTGAGCAATGCGCAAGTGATGAAGTTGGCCGGTGGTGCCAGCATGTTGACGCGTTTTCGCTTTGACGATGCGGCTGTGCTGGGCATGCTGACACATGACAAGAAAGAGCGCTCGCTGTCGCAGTCGCACGCGGCGATCTTGCTGGCGGCGCAAGCGGTCAATGACATTCATTGAGCGGTGATGGCTAAAAAAGAAAAACTGATCGTCAATGAGCCGCGTGATATTCAGCTGGCAATTGACTTGATCAACAACGGTGCGCGGCTGCAGGTGTTGGAGATAGAGACCACGCTGTCGCGCGACCGTCTCATCAAGCTTTACAAAGAGCTGCAAGGGGTCTCGCCGCCCAAGGGCATGTTGCCGTTTTCAACCGACTGGTTTTTGACTTGGCAGCCGAACATTCACGCCTCGCTGTTTGTTTTGATCAAGAAGCAACTTGAAGCCTCGGCCGGCTTGAGCGGCATTGCTGCGATCTCTAAGGCGTATCAAATTTACCTAGAGCAGATTCCGCCTGAGCCCGGCGAAGAGCCGGTGCTGTCGTTCACGCGGGCGTGGACCTTGGTTCGGTTTTTGTCGAGTGCCATGCTGAGTTCGACCGACTGCAAAAAATGTGGCGGCGAGTTCATTGTTCGCCCTCAGGGCGGCTTTAGGTACGTCTGCGGTCTGTGCCAGCCGCCTTCGCGCGCCGGCAAAACCCGCAAGCTGGCGCTGGCCAACGCGGTGTCTGGTAGTACGGTCGATTGACCGTTGGCTATTAGTCAAACCATGCTTGTTCAAAAAATCATGTCATCACCGCCGATTGCGGTCACGTTGGACGACACCGTAGGCAAGGTGAAAGACTTGTTTGCAAGCCACAGCATTCGCCACATGATGGTGGTGGAGGGCGGCAAGCTGGCCGGCGTTTTGTGCGAGGCCGAGCTGATGCGGGTCGTCAGCCCTTACATCGACTCGCACGTTTACAGCTCCCGTGATCTGGCCACGCTGAATCAGCGTGTACATCAGGTCATGTTACGCGGCACCAAACGCTTGCCGGAAACGGCGTCGGTGCTGCAAGCCATGAAGTTGTTCAACGTCTATTCGGTGTGCTGCATTCCTGTGGTTGATGAGAACGACGTGCCGGTCGGCATTGTGACGAGGAGCAACCTAATCAAGTTCATCCAGAACGCTTTTTCCGAAGAGCTGGGTTCCGAATGAAGGTCGTGACATGCTAGTCCTCGTCGGTTATGTGGTGATCTTAGCGTCCGTCATTGGCGGCTTTGCGCTGGCCGGCGGACACGTGCATTCTTTGCTGCAACCGCTGGAGGTGCTGATGATTGGTGGCGCCGCGATTGGCGCGTTTTTAGTCGGCAATACGCCCAAAGCCATCAAGGCCACGCTCAAATCATTGCCGACGCTGTTCAAGGGCTCGAAATACACGCAAGCCTTGTACATCCAGCTGATGTTGTGCCTGTTTGGCATCCTCAGCAAAATTCGCAGTGACGGCATGATTTCGATTGAAGGTGCGGTCGACAGCCCAGAAGAAAGTGTCTTCTTCACGGCCTACCCACTGATTATCGGTGACCATCATTTGGTCGAGTTCATCACCGACTACCTGCGCCTGATGGTGTCTGGCAACATGGACCCAATTCAGCTTGAAAACCTGATGGACAACGAGATCGAAACCCACCACGTGGAGGGTACCGAGCCAGTGCACTGCATCAGCAAGTTAGGCGACGGCTTACCGGCTTTTGGCATTGTGGCGGCGGTGATGGGCGTGGTGCACACCATGGAGTCGGTCGGCATGCCGCCGTCTGAGCTGGGGAAATTGATCGCGGCGGCTTTGGTCGGTACTTTTCTGGGTATTTTGCTGGCCTATGGCTTTGTCGCGCCGCTGGCGAGCTTGCTGGAGCAAAAGCTACACGAGTCGTCCAAGACCTTTGAGTGCATCAAAGTCACCTTGCTGGCCAGCCTGAATGGTTACCCCCCAGCGATTGCCGTGGAGTTTGGCCGCAAGGTCTTGTTCTCGACCGAGCGCCCGACTTTCGCCGCGATGGAAGACGAGATCAAAAAAGCCAAGTCGGCGGCCAAGTAAAAAAAGCAAAGCATGGCCGATCTGCCCCGCCCGATTGTCATCAAGCGCATCAAGAAGGTGGTGGGGGGAAGCCACGGCGGTGCCTGGAAGATTGCCTACGCTGACTTTGTGACAGCCATGATGGCTTTCTTTTTGCTGATGTGGCTACTCGGCTCGGTAGACGGCGGCAAGCTGAACGGCATCTCGGAGTACTTCAAGATGCCGCTGCGCACCGCACTGGCTGGCGGCAGCAGCAGTGGCGAAAGCACGTTGATCATGAAAGGCGGCGGCAAAGACCCGACCGCCGAAGCGGGACTTGT
Source organism: Comamonadaceae bacterium (assembly GCA_947374505.1). Taxonomy (GTDB): domain Bacteria; phylum Pseudomonadota; class Gammaproteobacteria; order Burkholderiales; family Burkholderiaceae_C; genus Polaromonas. The sequence goes on from CANCCE010000072.1 coordinate 2,623, forward strand.
GCGCAATGGCCAAGCCAAAGCCAGCGCCGAGGAAGCTAAAAAAGCCCGTGCAAAGGCCGAGGCCGCCATGATGCGCGGCCTCAAAGAAAAGCTCGAAAAAATGATCGAGAGCAACGCCAAGCTGCTGCCGTATAAAAACCAAGTCTTGATCGACCTCACCAGCGAAGGCTTGCGGATTCAGATCGTCGATGAGAAAAATCGGCCCATGTTTGGCCTGTCGAGCACCGAGATGCAGCCCTACACGCGCGATATTTTGAAAGAAATTGCGGGTGCTCTGAACGACCTGCCGAACCGCATCAGCTTGTCTGGCCACACCGACGCCAAGGTCTATGCCACCGGCGACAAAAACTACAGCAATTGGGAGCTCTCCGCCGACCGCGCTAATGCGGCACGGCGCGTGCTGGTGGCCGGCGGCCTGGACGAAAACCGTTTGATGCGGGTCTTGGGTTTGTCGTCTGCTGTGTTGCTGGACCCGGAAGATCCGATGAACCCGATCAACCGACGCATCAGCATTATTTTGCTGAACCAACGTGCCGAAGATGCCGCCTTTAGCGAAGGCCGACGGCAAGTCATGAGCTTGCCAACCGATTGATGAACCCAAGAGAGACGTGGATGACCGATACAACCGATGACCTTGATGCTTTGTTTGACGAAGTGGCGGCTGAGTTTTCATCTGGCCTGCCGAAGGCAGAGCCGCAGGCGACGCCCGAGCCGATGCCCATAGTGATGTTGGAGCCTGATTTGGAATTGACCGCGCCTGCGGTCGCCGCCGCTGAGCTGCCTATTTACGACCGCTTGGGCGGCATCTTGCGGCAGTTGCACGACTCCTTGCGAGAGCTGGGCTATGACCGTTTCCTGTCTGATGTGGCAGAGCAGGTCAGCGACTCCAAAAGTCGGCTGGAGTACATCGCCAAACTCACCGAAGAGGCCGCCAACAAGGTCTTGAATGCGGTTGACGAAGGTCTGCCCATTCAAGAGACTCAGGCCGAGTCTGCCTTGCAGCTCAGTGAGCGTTGGAACAGCATGTTTGCCGGGGCGCTGTCGGTCGACGAGTTCAAGGTGCTGGCGCACGATTCACACGCTTTCATCAACGCCACCGCCGGCAGTTCAGAGCTTGAAAAAGATCGCCTGCTGAGCATCATGATGGCGCAAGACTTTCAAGACATCACCGGACAAATCATCAAGAAAGTGGTGACGTTGACACAAAACTTGGAGCAGCAACTGGCCCAGCTGCTGCGGGACTTTGCACCCAACATCCCGCGTGAAGATGTCGTTGACCTGATGGCCGGCCCGTCGACCTCGGCTTTGATTCAAGACGATGTGGACGGACTCTTGTCTGATTTGGGGTTCTGATGGACGAGTTGCTACAGGAATTCATTGTTGAGGCGTTGGAGCTGGCTTACGAGGTCGAAGACAACCTGCGAGCCTTGCAACAACGGCCCGACCAACTGGGGCTGTTGAATGCCGTGTTCCGGGCTTTTCATACCATCAAGGGTGGCGCCGGTTTCATGGGCCTGCCGTCGGTTGTGGATGCCTGCCATCTGACGGAAAACCTGTTTGACGCCATGCGCGGCGGGCAAGTGGTGGTCACGCCCGAGGTGGTGGAGACAGCGCTGGTGGCCAGCGGTTTTGTCTTTGACCAGCTGACGCTGTTGTCCAACGGTGCCGCGCTCGGGCAGTTGAACGCCATGCCCGAGGCGTTGGTGCAGCGGCTGAATAAGGTGCTGTCAGCGACTGCCGAGGCGTCAGCTGACGTGCCGGCTGACGCATCAGCAGCGCCAGAACTGCCCACTGTGGCGCTGGATTGGCCGGCCTATTACCGTGCGCTGTTACCGCAAGTGGCCGATACGTCCGACACGGCAAAAGTGGCACAAGTAGCGCCTGAAACGGAACCAGAACCTGAGCCCGTGCAGGCGACTGCGTCAGTGCCGGCGCTGCCACCACTGGCGCAGCCCGCAGACAACGAGCCCGTGCCGGAGGAGTTCTCACTCGTCACCGCCAAAGAAGACAGTTTGCGCGTCAAGGCGAGCAAGCTGGACGCCTTGCTAGAGGTGGCCGGGGAGTCAGTGCAAGCCATGAACCAAGCCAGCGCACTGCTGGATAAATTGCTGCCTTTCAAACAAGTGCCTGAGGCCGCACTGTTGATGGCTACCTTGGCCGACACGCTGGGCCGCTCCGCCCGCTACACGACCGAGCTGCAACGGGCCACGCTGGCGACGCGTATGCAGCCGGTTGGCCGACTTTTCCAGCGCTTTCCGCGACTGGTTCGGGACTTGGCGACAGACCTCGGTAAACAAGTTGACTTGGTGATCGAAGGCGCCGAGACCGAAGTCGACCGGGTGGTCGTTGACAGCCTGTACGACCCACTGATGCACATGCTGCGAAATTCCTTGGACCACGGCATTGAGACTGCGCAAGAGCGCGTCGTCAAGGGAAAGCCGGCGTTGGCCAAAATCACCTTGCGTGCCTGGCAAGAGGGCGGCAGTGTGGTGATTCAAGTAGCTGACGACGGCGCCGGCATTGACCCACAGCGCTTGCTGCAAAAAGCCCGAGCCCAGAACTTGCTCACCGACAGCGCCGAAAGAAGCCACGACGAGCTGCTACAGCTGATTTTTCTGGCTGGTTTGTCGACCAAAGACACGGCCTCCAGCGTCTCCGGTCGGGGCGTTGGCATGGACGTGGTCAAGACCAGCATTGAGCGGCATCGGGGCACGATTCACCTGGCGTCGCAGCGCGACGTCGGCACCTGTATTTCGGTTCGATTGCCGATTGAGCTGTCGATCATCCCGACCATGCTGGTGAACATCGGCGAGGTGCAAGTCGGCTTGCCGATGTCGGCGGTGCAACGCGTCATCGAGTTGCCGACCCACTTTGCTGGCGTGGCTGGCTCGCCGGTCTTCAAAGACCAAGGCCTGTCGCTGCCGGTTCGGTCGCTGGCGGGGGTCCTAGGCTACTTGCCGCAATCAGAACGGTTGGGAATTGTGGTGGTCGCAACCAAGCCCTACATCTTGGCGGTTTGCGGGGTTGAGGGCACCGCCGAGATGGTCATCAAACCGATGTCAGCCATCACTGCCAATGGCATTGGCGGAACCGCTCGTTCCGCTGAAGGCGCCTTGGTTTTGATTTTAGATTTGGCTTTTTTACAGGCGGGCGCTCACTGAACCGTCGCCGGTTGCCAGCCTGACACACATCCCTTTTTTTCAGCGAACGACACCAACACCATGCTCAAGTCAACTTCTACCTTGGCCAACCCATCCGTCGATGGCCGCACTGCCGCCGACGATATTCGTCACGAATTTCTGGCCTTCACGCTTGGTCAGGAAGAGTACGGCATCGACATTCTGAAGGTGCAGGAAATCCGCGGCTACGAGGCGGTCACCCGGATTGCCAATGTGCCCGAGTTCATCAAAGGTGTGGTCAACCTGCGCGGCACCATCGTGCCTATCGTCGACCTGCGGATCAAGTTCAATTTAGGTCAGCCGACCTATGACGAGATGACCGTGGTCATCATCTTGAATTTGGCGGGTCGAGTCATTGGCGCGGTGGTCGACACCGTCTCGGACGTCATCAACTTAGGCGCAGGTCAGATCAAACCGCCGCCCGATCTCGGGCTGGCTTTTGAGACCCATTACTTGGTGGGTCTAGGCACCTACGAGGACCGTATGGTGATTTTGGTCGACATCGAAAAGCTCATGTCTAGCGCCGAGATGGCTTTGATCGACACCGCTGCACACTGACCGTCTTAAGGCTATAACAAAATGAATTTTCTGAATCACATGAAGGTCCTTCACCGGTTCTTGTTGCTGGCGGCTATTGCTGTTTTGATCGCTGCTATTCCGACGGTTTTGTTTGTCCGCGAACGCTTGATCTTGATCGACACGCTGCAGCTGGAGCAACAAGGCTTGACGCCGGTGCGCAGCTTGCTGGGTCTGACACAGCAAAGCCAGCGGCACCGCGGTTTGTCGGCAATGGTGTTGAACGGTGACACGCCGGCGCGGGACAAACAGCGCAGCGTGGCTAAAAAGTTAGACGCCAGCTTTGCTGATCTGGCGTCTCGGTTGCAGCACAGCATGAGCCCTCAGGCGCTGCTGGAGCTGCAACAGATCATGCTGCAATGGAACACCTTGCGTGACAATGCCGCCGGCAGCGTGCTGTCGTCATCAGAGAGCTTTGTGGCGCACAGCGAGCTGATCGTGCGCCTCACTAAATTAGCCAGTCGGGTGGCGGAGCAATCGGGCTTGGACCTGGACTCAGTGGCTGAGAGCCGGCATTTAATCGAAGCGTCTATCGACAATCTCTGGGCATTTGCCGAGTCGCTGGCGAAAATTCGGGGCATCGGCTCGGGCCTGATGGTCAACAGCTTTGAAGAGCCAGGGCCGTTGCTGGCGTTGGGCCAACAGCTGACGGATGGCCAGCGCTTGCTGGACCGCACGAATGCTAATTTCGACATCGCTTTCGCCCACAGTCCGGCCGCGAAAATCCGGCTCACCGCTGTCTTGCAGTCGACCAACCAAGCCGCCAAAACCGCTATGGTCCAAAGCGCTGACTTGGTGCTGGCGAAGGGCCATCCGGCGTTTGCGGCGGACGACTATTTCGCCGCCATGACCCAAGCCGTTGACAGGTCTTTTGAGCTGATGGACAGCTCGCTGGCCATGGTGGACGACATTTTGAGTGAGCGCTTGGCCGGTACCAAGCGAGTGCTGTTCATCATGCTGGGGGCTTTTTTGTTGCTGCTCTTGTTGGGCATCACCTCGGCTTGGTTGATTGCCCGCTCGCTGACCCGGCAGCTGGGCGGCGAGCCGAACGACATGGTCCGCTGGATGCTGCGCGTATCACAAGGTGACCTGACCGCGACGCTGCCGCAAAACCATAAGCAAGACCCGCAGCAAGACCACAGCATCATGCAGTCGATGGTGGTGATGCAGAGCAACTTGCAAAAAATGGTGCAAGAGGTGCGTTCAGGTGCCGAGCACATGGTCAATGCCTCCAGTCAGATCGCCGCCGGCAACATGGACTTGTCGGAGCGCACCGAGCGCCAAGCCAGCGCGCTGGAGCAAACCAGCTCGTCGACCGAGCAGTTGATGGGCACGGTTCGTCAAAATGCCGACAACTCCAGCCAAGCCAATGAACTCGCCCTCAAGGCCTCAGACATGGTGGTGCACGGTGGCGACCAAGTTGCCAAGGTCGTCAGCACCATGAACGACATCAACCAATCATCACGCAAAATTATTGACATCATCAGTGTCATTGACGGGATTGCTTTTCAAACCAACATCTTGGCGCTGAACGCCGCTGTCGAAGCGGCCCGCGCGGGCGAGCAGGGTCGCGGTTTCGCGGTGGTGGCGTCTGAAGTTCGCAACTTAGCGCAGCGCAGCGCGGTCGCGGCCAAAGAAATCAAGCTGCTGATTGGTGACTCCATGGTCAAAGTGGAGGAGGGCAGTCGGCAAGTGGCGCTCACTGGTGCCACCATGGAAGGGGTGGTGGCCAGTGTCAAGCGGGTGACGCTCATCATGAGCGAGGTCAACACCGCCAGCCACGAGCAAAGCACGGGCATTGAACAGGTCAATCTGGCGATCAACCAGATGGAGCAAATCACCCAGCAAAATGCCGCGTTGGTTGAAGAAGCTGCTGCGGCATCCGACGAGCTCAAGCACCAGGCCCGGGGACTGCAAGAATTGGTCAGCCGCTTTCAGCTGCCAGGAGACAGCAACCGGCCACCGGTTCCGCGTTTAACCGAGACCTACGTCGCGCCGACACCGGCGATTGCTGTTAGCTTGCAGCGACTCGGTGGCAACGCGTCCAGCGGTATGGCCAAGCTGCGCCAGAACGGCAAGCTGTCAGCCCAAAAACCGGTACCCGCCGCGTTCAAGTCTGACGAGTGGGAGGAGTTCTGAGCCATGGCGCCTCGGTGAAGGAGTTTTTATTCACCCAGGCCGACTTCGACCGAGTCCGTCAGCTGATCTATGCGCGTGCCGGCATCTCTTTGGGTGAGGGCAAGCATGAGATGGTTTACAGCCGTCTGGCGCGTCGCTTGCGTGCGCTGGGTTTGACCACTTGCACGGCTTATTTGCAGTTGCTGGCCGACCAAGCCAATGCGCCCGAGTGGGAGTTTTTCACCAACGCGTTGACCACCAACCTGACGGCTTTTTTCAGGGAGGCCCATCACTTCCCCATTTTGGCGGCACATGTGCGGCAGAAAAAAGCGCCGATTGTCTTGTGGACATGTGCCAGCTCCTCCGGCGAGGAACCTTATTCGATGGCTATCGCGGCGTGCGAAGCCTTTGACTCCTTGACGCCGCCTGTGAGCATCTTGGCGACCGACATTGACACCCAAGTGTTAGAGACGGCAGGGGCCGGAATTTACCCGCTGAGTCGGCTCAATGGTTTGTCTGAAGAGCGTTTGCAGCGGTATTTTTTGCGAGGCCGTGGGGAACAGTCTGGTTTTGTGCGGATACGCCCAGAGCTACGCAGCATGGTGAGTTTCAAGCGACTGAACTTATTGAGTGATGAGTGGGGCATAAGTACACAGGTGGATGCTATTTTTTGTCGTAATGTGATGATTTACTTTGACAAATTAACCCAGGGCAACATATTGCGCCGGTTTGTGCCATTGCTGAAGGCAGATGGCTTGCTTTTTTCTGGGCACTCCGAAAACCTGGCGTTTGTCACAGATCGTTTCACCTTAAAAGGTAAAACGGTGTATGAGTTGAGCCAACGGCTCGGTACTTAAGCTATGCCAGATTTCAACCATAAGAATTTAGCCCGACGGTTTTATTATGATCGTCAATTTGAATGCGATGCGGTCAGGGTCTTGCCGGGTGAATACTATTTCACGAATAGAAATATCATCATGACAACGGTCTTGGGGTCTTGTGTTGCGGCCTGTATTCATGATCCCTTGAGTAAAATAGGCGGCATGAATCACTTCTTATTGCCTGAGAGTGCCAATATGTCGGCGACGGCACCGGCTATTGAGTCGATGCGTTATGGCACTTTCGCCATGGACACCCTGATCAACGACACCTTGAAGCTTGGGGCAGTGCGTGAAAACTTAGTGGCCAAGGTATTTGGTGGCGGTCATGTGATTGAAGACATGAAGACCTTAAAAGTGGGTTCCAGAAATGCTAAATTCGTGGTCAATTACTTGAATGACAAGGGTATAAAAATTGTGGCGGAAGACATGGAAGACGTGCATCCGAGAAAAATATGCTTTTCACCGACGACCGGAAAAGTCATGGTGAAGAAATTAAAAGACAGTGGTTTTTTACCTTATGTTAATCTTGAGCTGGCTTATCGAGAGAGTATATATAAGTCGGCACATTTTGACAGTTTAAACACAGTTAAATAAAAAAATGCCTATCAAAGTACTGATTGTTGATGACTCAGTGGTCGCCCGAGCCAAATTAACGGAAATGATTCAAAGTCAGCCTGACCTTGAAGTAGTTGGCTGTGCCGCTGATCCGATTCGGGCGCGCGACATGATCAAACAATTGCAGCCTGACGTGCTGACGCTGGACGTCGACATGCCTAATATGGACGGGCTTGATTTTCTGGAACGCCTGATGCGATTGCATCCGATGCCGGTGTTGATGATTTCTTCGTCAACCCAGTCAGGCACTGACATCACCCAGTGCGCGCTCAAATTAGGTGCGGCTGACTGCTTGCCAAAACCGAGGTTGGTAGATGCAGAGAGTATTTCCGCCTATACCGATTTATTGTGCGGAAAAATACGCTTGGCTTTCAATACTGGCAGCAAGATAAAGAAACCCGCCAGTCCACTGCCGCCAATCAATCATGCCTCGGCGAGTCAGGGTAAAGTGATTGTGATCGGTGCCTCGACCGGTGGCACCGAAGCCATCAAAGAGTTTTTAATGCAGTTACCACTGGATTGTCCAGGGGTTTTGATTGCCCAGCATTTACCCGAAGGCTTCACCCATTCTTTTGCCCAGCGCATGGACAACCTTTGCAAAATCAAAGTCTCGGAGGCGACCGATGGCGAGCCCGTTTTGCCCGGCCATGCGTACATTGCGCCGGGGCATTCGCATCTGTTGTTGGTGCGTCGTGCCGGTGCTTACTTTTGCAAGTTAGACCAGGGGCCTGCCGTCAATCGGCACCGGCCATCGGTCGACGTGTTGTTTGACTCTGCCGCCTTGCACGCAGGCGCCCAGGCGCTGGGTGTGATCTTGACCGGCATGGGCAAAGACGGCGCGGCAGGCATGCTGAAGATGCGCGAGGCAGGCGCCTTCAATGTGGCCCAGGACGAGGCATCTTGCATTGTTTTTGGCATGCCGCGTGCGGCCATTTTGCTAGATGCTGTGCACCAAGTAGCCCCGCTGGATCAGCTGGCAACACTGGTGCTGAGCCAGCTCCGCAAGCCGGCGGTTGAGCGCTGAATTTATATCGACATTCTCAGGAGAAATTATGGCTGATTTGAATACTAAATTTTTGGTGGTGGATGACTTTTCCACCATGCGCAGGATACTTCGAAACCTGTTGAAAAATATTGGTTACTTGAATGTCGACGAGGCTGAAGACGGTCATTCGGCCTTGCTGAAGCTGCGCCGCGAAGATTTTGACTTCATCATCACCGACTGGAATATGGCCGGTATGGACGGCCTGCAACTTCTCAAAGAAGTTCGCTTGGACGAAAAACTCTCCAAGTTGCCGGTTTTGATGGTGACAGCTGAGGCTAAAAAAGAAAATATCATTGCTGCCGCACAAGCTGGCGCTAGTGGTTATATTGTCAAACCATTTACTGCCGCAACACTGGATGAAAAAATAACTAAAATATTTGACAAGCTGGCATGAAAAAAATAGCCGTTATTGATGTCGCGCACTTTCAAGACGCAGGCATCAACAACAGTTTGATTGTTGATTTCTTGAAGCTGTATGCTGCTGAAATAGCCACCTTGCCTGAACAGTTCAAGGTGCTGATGCTGTCCAGCGACTACCTCGGGGCCGAACACCTGCTACATTCTTTCAAGGGGGCGTCAGAAGTGGTCGGCGCCTACCGTGTCGCCGCGTTGACGCAAAAACTTGAAAAGTTAATTAAAACAGACGATCAGCAGTTTGACTCGGTGATGCTGGTGGCTGAATTCAAGCTGGGAGTTGATGCGACCCAAGTTGGTGTCAAAAAAATGATTTCGGCATTGTCTTGAATGCACTTGTGTCAACAGATTGCGTGCGTCTCAATCTGTTTTATTTTTAATATTGGTGTAGAAAACTCCGAGTATCATGATTTTCATCAGCACAATGATCGTGAAAAAAACCAGCTCGGTGAGGGTTCTCGGTAGTTTTGTGAATGCCAACTCCATCAATAAAGCATTTAACATCATCACAAAAGAAATATAGGCTATTCTTTCAGAATACCATTTTGTGTTTTGGCCGATGTAATAGATGCCAGCCAATATTAGCGTGTAAATAATCCGATAGCTGGTCATGTAAACCGTCGACATTTCGATGGTTGACAGGTTATAGGCGGCACTCGGGTTATGTTGTGCCGCAATGAGGAGCACGATGTAGAGGATAAACGAGCAGACCAAAAACCAGTTGCTGACTGGGTCACTGTCGGTCGGCCTCGCTCTGTCTGCGGGCGCTTGCATGATCAACATGTCAAACTCTTCTTGGCTAATGAGTGGTCTGCCTGAATTGAAATGCTTCATGTTATTGTCAAAAA
>CANCCE010000073.1 GCA_947374505.1 Comamonadaceae bacterium
TGCGCGGCCCGCGTGGCGGCATCATCTTGATGAAGGCTGAGCACGAGAAAGCCATCAACAGCGCCATCTTCCCCGGCCTGCAAGGCGGACCGCTGATGCACGTGATTGCGGCCAAGGCCGTCGCCTTCAAAGAAGCGCTGGCGCCTGAGTTCAAGGTCTACCAGCAGCAAGTCATCACCAATGCCCGTATCGTCGCCGAAACGCTGATCGAACGCGGCCTGCGGATTGTCAGTGGCCGCACCGAAAGCCACGTCATGCTGGTCGATTTGCGGGCCAAAGGCATCACCGGCAAAGAAGCCGAAGCGGTGCTCGGCAACGCGCATATGACGATCAACAAAAACGCCATCCCGAACGACCCGGAAAAGCCGATGGTCACCAGCGGCGTGCGCATCGGCACACCGGCCATGACCACGCGCGGCTTCAAAGACGAAGAGGCCCGCATGACGGCCAACCTGATCGCAGACGTGCTGGACAACCCGCGTGATGCGGCCAACATCGATGCGGTTCGCGCCAAGGTCCACGCCCTGACCAGTCGCTTCCCGGTCTACGGCTAAGACGCGGCAAGGAGCGTGCGGTGAAGTGCCCCTTCTGCGGAAATTTGGACACCCAGGTCGTCGAGACCCGGGTCTCTGAAGAGGCCGACTTCATTCGCCGTCGACGCCAATGCGGTGCCTGTGAAAAGCGCTTCACCACCTACGAGCGTCCGGATGTCAATTTCCCGGCCATTGTCAAAAAAGATGGCCGGCGCATTGAGTACAAGCGCGGCAAAATCCTTGACTCCATGAACCTGGCCCTGCGCAAACGGCCGGTGAGCATTGAGCAGGTCGATTCGGCAATTGAGCGAATTGAAGAGAAGCTCCTCAATCTGGGTCTTCGCGAAGTACCTTCAACGCGCTTGGGCGAGCTGGTCATGCGAGAGCTCAAAAAGCTCGACAAAGTGGCTTATGTGCGCTTTGCCAGCGTCTACCGTAGCTTTGAGGACATTGACGAGTTCAAAACCCTGGTGGACGAAGTCCGGCGCTGAGCTTCCCTTTGTTCCGTATTTCAGCGCCAGCAGTCGGCCACACTGAGATCGCTGCCGGTCAATCCCTTCAAACCAGTCTGGTTCACAGTCAGGGTGCCACATTTGTCACCCGCCATCGCGCCCACGGGCTGCGCCATGAGTTCATACGAATTGACCGTCGCCGCTTCCAGTTGAAGTTGATAGCGCAGCTCTGAGCCGACCGGAATGCCCTGCAAGCGCAGCGGCAGATCGGGCTTCTTACCGGGCGCTTCAGCCGAGCCGTCGTAGCGCCCGTGTGCACTGTAATAGCGCTCCATGAAATGCTGCGCTTCCAGCAAGGCGGCCATCGCTTGGGCGCGGTGCCCACGCTCGACATGCTGCGTGTAGCTCGGCAACGCTATCGCCGACACAATGCCCATGATGACCAGCACCACCAACAGCTCGATCAAACTGAATCCATATCTCAACCTGAAGACCCTGCAAGGGACAAAACGCAGCCGAACCGCGAATCTGGAACGACCGATGAGACCACTCGGCGTCAAAACTAGGGTGTAAGTCATGTTGCGTCATCCTGTCAATAAATCGGCGGGTTGAGAATTCGTCGCCAAGTACGGTCTGCCGCTTCGGAACCCTGAATGCTCAGCAGGATTTGGAGCCAGACGACCGACCCCGTGGCCGTGAAGCCGCGCGCGTCCGCCGCGTAGTCCAAACTAAAACCACGAGCGGTGATGACGTAGACGGCGCCACTCGCCAACGTTTGCTTTTCCACCATGCAGTCGGGCAGTTGGCCTGGCTTGAAAGCACTTTCAGATGACACCACAAATGCCTCCGGAACAGTCGTCCGCGCCAAAGAAGAGCCGCCCGACCAAGTGCTCCGCTGGCGCCAAGCGGGCGTTGCAGATCCAGAAGTGACGAACAGATTCGACTCTTTCAGCGCATTGATTCTGGAAGCGTCAGCCAGCATCATTTGCATCTCGCAGTAATGCAAAGCCGCCTCGGCATATTGCTGCGCCAAGGCATGCATGCGAAAGTTGTTGCTGATTCGTTCATTCGAACTCGCGCTGCGCAGGGTCGCCGCCGAGGTCAGGGCAATCACACCGAGCATGATCAGCACGATGATCAGCGATGCCCCGCTTTGCAAGGCACTTCGCCAGCTCCAGCTTGCAAAGCTGCGCTTCAGGCCGATGACGGGATGGTTCATGTCGCTCAAAACGGCATCTTGTTACGCAAGGCCGTGGTGCCGAAATATGCTCGGCGCAAATGCCCATCAGAAGACGCTTGGGGCGCCAGTTCGCAGTCGACGTAAAACTTGAGCGCGCCGTCTTCTGCCGTGATCACGGCTTCTGCACTGGTGATGAGCAAACACACACGCACGCTCAGCACCAAATTGAAATCCTGCACCACCGATGCAGTCACATAGCGCACCAGCTTGCGCGGATCGGTGCTGTCGGCTTCCCCATACCAGAACTGCAAACGCTCGACGTTGTCCACCAACGGTGCGGCATTTCCCTTGGGGCCGGTGCACTGCAAGGCACCACTGTTCACGCGATAACGGTTGTAAGTGATGCCAAACTCGCCCTCCTGAAAGCTGTTGCCAAGGCAATCAGAGGGCTTGCCTTCGGTGACCACCGAGTTGTACACATCGGCCTCGTAGGTGATTTCGATGGCCGGCGAGTTGACACTCCCGCCGCATTGAGCGGCCGTGTTGACGGCTGCCGTTTGGAAACCCCGATCACAACCAAACACCGGCCTTCCGTTGTATGTTTTCACCAGCACCGCTGTGTCAGCATCCCGGCTGACGGGACGCGCATAGCCGGCCATCAGCAAGTCGCTCGACAAAATCCGCAACCCAATTTGCGCGTCTTCGTCCATCTGCGCAAAGGCAGACTGCAGCCGCCCGGTCTGCCCCGTGCTGAGGTAAGTGGCGAGCACGGCACCCACCACCACCATGCCGATGACCCATGCCACCAACATTTCAATCAGGGCCACACCGACTTGGCTGGGTTTGAAGCGCATCACAGGTTGACTCGGAAATAACTGCAACGAATACTCAGGTCGCTGATCGCCAGGCCACTCGGGCATTCGTTGACACGAGCAGGCGCTTCATCGCTGCTGGCGACCAGCGGGTCGCGCCAGGCGATCCACACATCAGCCGCGACGGCATGGGCTTGGCGCAGCACGAACACCGAGCCTTCCGGCAACAAACGCCGGGCCTGAAAACGCCACTGCGCCAGATCCAGCTCCGCCAAGGCACGGGTGCTGCAAACGCTCAGTGCGGTGTGACACAGCTGGGCTGGCGGGCTGACAGTCCCCGCCTGTCCGGCAAAGCTGGTGGTGTAGTCATAGTCGCCAGCCCAGAATCCTTCAGCCACCGCACCACCCACGGCTGCCCGGCCTTTGTTCGCACGCATGCGCTCGCCCATGTCGCTGGCCAACTGCGTCGCCACCGCACGGTACTGGCTCATCTTGGTGTAACGCAAAGCAGCTGCGTTGAGGCTGGCCAGCGCCAGCAGCGCCACCGCCGACAGCGCGATCGAGACCAGCACCTCGATCAACATGAAGCCCTTGGGTTTGATCAACTGCATGAAGAAGCGCCGGCAGGCCCCACCCGCGCGCGACCTTGTAAGGAGATACACAGCGCCCGGATGCTGTCTGGCCATTCGCTGCCGGCCGGCTTGAAGAGCATCGTTTGCGCAGCAGATTTAGCAAAACCTGTGGCCTGGTAAGTGATGCTGTGGCCAGTCGACACATTGCTCACGATCGACGCCAAGGCGGGCAGTGCTGACTGGACCCGCAACAGTTCTTCAGCAGGCCCCTGCGCGTTGTCGCCGTCAACTTGTGCACTGCCGTTGCTGTCGACAAACACCAGCCAACCGTCAGCCCAAGCCGCACTGTCCCGGGTGCAAGACCTGCCATCGGAGGACTGGCACACCAGCACGGGCCGGACCCGTTTGAGCGCTTCGGAGCGGGCATAACGAAAATCGCCCAGCAAAGCCTCGGCGGCCAGCAGCACCGAACGCTTAAGCCACAAACTGCGAAAATTGGGTGTTGCCAGCGATGTCAACACAGCCATCAACGCCAGCACCATCATGAGTTCCACCAGCGTCAAACCAATTACACGTCGAGTCATAAATTAAATAGTACTCAAATTTGAGTGCATAAATTCAGAATATTGAGCTATTTATAACTATTTTATTGACTGAGGGTCCAAACGCTAAACTGAGCAACGTGATCAACCTCGCACTTCAGCTTGCCAAGCAAGCGCAAAACCAAACATCACCGAACCCGGCGGTAGGCTGCGTGCTGGTGTCGAGTGGTGGCAACGTGATCGGCCAAGGGCAGACCCAAGCCGCCGGCAGCGCCCACGCTGAAGTGATGGCCCTGCGTGATGCCGCCAGCCGGGGCCATGCGGTAGCCGGCGCCACCGCTTATGTCACGCTGGAGCCTTGCTCGCACCAAGGCCGAACCGGCCCCTGCTGCGAGGCATTGATAGCCGCCGGCATTGCCAAAGTGGTCGCGTCCATCGCCGACCCGAACCCGCTGGTGTCGGGACAAGGCTTTGAACGGCTGCGAGCGGCCGGCATCAGCGTCGAAGTCGGCCCCGGCGCTGAGGCCGCACGCGAATTGAACATCGGATTTTTCAGCCGCATGCTGCGCCAAACGCCTTGGGTGCGGATGAAGATGGCGGCGTCATTAGACGGCAGCACCGCACTGGCCAACGGACAAAGTCAGTGGATCACTTCGCTTGAAGCGCGAACGGACGGCCATGCCTGGCGTGCCCGCGCGTCGGCGGTGCTGACCGGCATTGGCACTTTGCTGCAAGACGATCCGAGCCTGGACGTACGACTGGTCGAGACCCGCCGCCAACCGCATCGCATCATCATCGACAGCCACCTGCAAACCCCGCTCGATGCGCAGATTTTCAAACCCGATGGGCAGGTGTGGATTTACACCGCCAGCACCGATGCGGCCAAAACCCGAGCCCTGCAAAGTCGCGGTGCCAGTGTCACCTGCCTGCCGGACGCAGGTGGCAAGGTCGACTTAGCAGCCGTCATGCATGACCTCGGCCAGCGTCAAATCAATGAGCTGCATGTCGAGGCCGGCTTCAAACTCAATGGCTCGCTGGTGCGCGAAGGCTTGGTCGATGAATTTCTGCTTTACCTCGCACCCAAGCTGCTAGGTCCCGGCCAAGGCATGTTGAACTTGCCGGCGTTGGAATCCCTCGCGGGTGCGGTGCCGCTGGAATTTATCTCAGCAGACCGGGTTGGACCCGATCTGCGGCTGGTCGCCCGAGTTGAAGGGCGCGGCACTTTTTAGCTTTATTTGGTCTTCTTCAACGAATGATTTAGGGCCTTCGTGCCTTCGCGGCGCGATAGTGGCCATTTCCCTGCGAAAATATCGTATGTTTACCGGAATCATCACCGGCGTGGGGCGCATCGTCGCTATCCATCGCCTGGGCAGCTCTTTGGACCATGGCAATCGACTCACCATCGAAACGCCATCGGCTTACCTGAACGACGTCGGGCTCGGCGACAGCATTGCGCTCAACGGCGCTTGCATGACCGCCACCACGCTAGACGCTGCCCACAACCAATTTACCATCGACATTTCAGCGGAATCGTTGAGCAAGACTTGCGGCCTGGCCGAGCTCGGTCCGATCAATCTTGAAAAAGCCCTGCGCGCCAACGACCGTCTTGGCGGCCACATCGTCTCGGGTCATGTGGATGGTATCGGCCTTGTCACGCATTTCGCACAAGTGGGCGAAAGCTGGGAATTGCGGATTCAAGCCCCCTCCGGCATCAGCAAATACCTGGCCTACAAAGGCTCGATCACGGTCAATGGTGTCAGCCTGACCGTCAACCGCGTGAACGACCTCGCCGGCCCTGGCGATCACAGCGCGGGTTGCGAGATCAGCATCAACCTCATTCCCCACACCGTCGAGAACACGGCGCTGGGACATCTCAAGCAGGACGCCCGGGTGAACCTGGAAATCGACCTGATCGCACGTTACGTGGAGCGCATGCTCCAAGACACTAGAAAGCCTTGAACATGACCGTTGCCATTTCTACAGTTGAAGACATCGTCGCCGACATGGCTGCCGGCAAGATCGTTATCTTGATTGATGAAGAAGACCGCGAAAATGAAGGTGACTTGGTCTTGGCCGCTGACCACGTCACACCCGAAGCCATCAACTTCATGGCGCGCTTTGGTCGCGGCCTGATCTGCCTGACGCTGACCAAAGAACGCTGCGAGCGGCTCAAACTGCCGCCTATGGCGCTGCGCAATGGCGACAAAAAAGGCACCGCCTTCACCGTCTCCATCGAAGCGGCTGAAGGCGTGACCACCGGTATCTCGGCGGCTGACCGCTCCCGCACCGTCGAGGCGGCTGTCGCCAAAAACGCCCAGGTCGATGACTTGGTGCAGCCCGGCCATATCTTCCCGCTGCAAGCCGTCGACGGCGGCGTGCTGATGCGTGCCGGTCACACTGAAGCCGGTTGCGACCTCGCCGGCATGGCCGGTTGCACGCCCGCTTCGGTGATCTGCGAGATCATGAATGACGACGGCACCATGGCGCGTTTGCCTGACTTGCTGCTGTTTGCCGCAGAACACGGCCTCAAAATTGGCACCATCGCCGACTTGATCGAGCACCGCATCCGCAACGAATCACTGATCCAAACCGTCGGCACACGCACACTGAAAACCGCCTTTGGTGAATTCACCGCCCATGCCTTCAAAGACAAACCCAGCCAAGGTGTGCATCTGGCGCTGGTCAAAGGCAGCTGGCAACCTGAAGAAACTGTGGCTGCCCGCGTGCACGAACCGCTGTCGGTCTTCGACGCCCTCGAAGTCGGCCGGACCATGCACTCCTGGAGCCTGGACCAGAGTCTTCAGCACATCGCCGACGAAGGCAAAGGGGTGGTTGTGCTGCTCAATTGCGGTGAAAGCGGTGCCCAACTGTTGGCCCAGTTTGAAGGCACAGCACAAGCCAGTCATGCGCCGACCCGCGGCCGCATGGACTTGCGTTCCTACGGCATCGGCGCGCAGATTTTGCGTGAATGTGGCGTGCGCAAAATGAACCTTCTCGGCACGCCACGCCGCATGCCCAGCATGACCGGTTACGGGCTTGAGATCGCCGGCTACATCAGCAAGGAGAACCATCGTGTTTGAAGCAGACAAAGGCCAAGTCGGCCCACTCAACGGCCAGCAACTGTCGATCGGCATCGTGCAGGCGCGATTCAACGAAAGCATCACCCACACGCTGGCGGTGGCCTGCATCGCCGAGCTGCAACGACATGGTGTCGACGCCGCCAATATTCACCATGTCACCGTCCCCGGTGCGCTTGAAATACCGGTGGCCTTGCAAGCCATGGCCGAGACCGAAAACTATGATGCCTTGATCGCGCTGGGCTGCATCATCCGCGGCGAGACCTATCACTTTGAGCTGGTCGCCAACGAGAGCGGCGCTGCCGTGACACGCTTGGCGCTGGACTATCAAATTCCCATTGCCAATGCGATTCTGACCACTGAGAATGTCGCCCAAGCCGAAGCCAGGCAAGTCGAAAAAGGCCGTGACGCCGCCCGTGTCGCCATTGAAATGGCCAACCTGCTCGACGCTATTTCCTGAACAAAAGACATGACCACCGCATCCAAACGCCCCCCACAGACCCGCACCGGCCTGACCGATACCGGCGTCAAAAAAGCCGCCGACAAATCAGCCCGTACCCGCGCCCGCGAATTTGCCTTGCAGGCGCTGTACCAATTTCTGGTGGGCGGCAACGAAGCTGCACCCATCGACGCCTTCACGCGCGACTTGGTTGGTTTTCACAAAGCTGATTCAGTCCATTACGACGCCCTGCTGCACGGTTGCATTGAAGGTGCTGCGAGTCTCGACGCATTGATCCTGCCGCTGCTCGACCGCAAAATGAACGAGATCTCTCCGGTGGAGCACGCCGTGTTGTGGATCGGTGCTTATGAATTCAAGCAATGCCCCGATGTGCCCTGGCGCGTCGTCATCAACGAATGCATCGAACTGGCCAAAGCCTTTGGCGGCACCGACGGCCACAAGTGGGTCAACGGCGTGCTGAATCAACTTGCACCGACCCTGCGCCAAGCCGAAGTCGCCGGCGACAAAGCCCGCTAACAAGCGAAGCAAGCCAAGCGCACCCATGCGAATTTCCCAGCGTGCCCAACGCATTGAGCCTTTCTATGTGATGGAGGTGGCTAAAGCGGCCTCCGAGTTGGCGCAGCAATTCGCCAACACCAGCCAGCCGATGATTTTTTTGAACATTGGCGAGCCTGACTTCAGCGCTCCGCCGCTGGTGCAAGAAGCGGCAGCACGCGCCATCTCGCAAGGCAACACGCAGTACACGGCAGCCACCGGCCTGCCCGCGCTACGCAAAAAAATCAGTGACTGGTATGCCTCGCGCTTTCAGGCTGAGGTCGCGCCCAGCCGCATCATCATCACTGCGGGGGCATCGGCGGCATTGCACTTGGCTTGCCTTGCGCTGATTGAAGCCGGCGACGAGATCCTCATGCCGGACCCGAGCTACCCTTGCAACCAGCATTTTGTCGGCGCGGCTGACGGCCGCTCGACGCTGATCCCCACCACCGCCGCTGAACGCTTTCAGCTCACGGCCGACAAGGTCGCGCAAGCTTGGGGGCCGGACACCCGTGGCGTCATGCTCGCCTCGCCGTCCAACCCGACCGGCACCTCCATCGCGCCCGACGAGTTGCAGCGCCTGCACCACTTGGTGCACAGCCGCGGCGGCATCACCCTGATCGACGAGATTTATCTCGGCCTCAGCTACGACGACCACTTTGGCCACAGCGCGCTGGCCATGCCGGGTGACTTGGGCCAGAGCGTCATCAGCATCAACAGCTTCAGCAAGTACTTCAACATGACCGGCTGGCGACTCGGCTGGCTGGTGGTGCCCGAAGCGCTGGTGCCGGTGATTGAGCGCATGGCGCAAAACCTGTTCATCTGCCCCAGCACGGTGGCGCAACACGCCGCCCTCGCCTGCTTTGAGCCCGAGAGCTTGGCCGAATACGAATGCCGCCGCGCTGAATTCAAAGCCCGACGTGACTACTTCATCCCTGAGCTGAACCGGCTCGGTTTGACGGTCCCGGTCATGCCCGACGGCGCTTTTTACGCTTACGCCGACTGCACCCAGGCCGCGCAAAAATTCGGTGTTCGCCCAGGCCAGCTGGATGGCACCGGCGGCAGCTGGGACTTCGCCTTTGAGCTGATGCAGCGCGCGCACCTCGCAGTAGCGCCGGGCCGCGACTTCGGCCGGGTCGCGCCCGACAAGTTCATCCGCTTCTCCACCGCCAGCTCGATGGCGCACCTCAAAGAAGCCGTTGCACGACTGGAGGCTGTTCTTGGTTAACCCAACGAATGTTTTCCCGCCGGGCCGCCCCAAGGGAAAATGCGCTCCCTCGGGGGGCAGCGAAGCACACGCAGTGGCGAGCGTGGGGGCCACATTCCGGTGGCCGATACGGGTTTATTGGGAAGACACCGACGCCGGTGGCATCGTCTTTTACGCCAACTACCTGAAGTTTTTTGAACGCAGCCGGACCGAGTGGCTGCGCTCGCTCGGCATTGAACAACATGCCCTGCGCGAGCAAACCGGCGGCATGTTCATCGTCAGCGAAACCAGTGTTCGTTACCTGCAACCCTCACGACTCGACGACGAACTGATTGTTACGGCTCAGCTGCAAGAAAGAGGCCGCGCTTCTTTGATAATCAGTCAGCAGGTATTTCTAAAAAACAAAGCAATGGCCGAGTCACCGACCACGCTGCTGTGCGAGGCTAAGATCCGGATCGGCTGGGTCGAAGCCGGCAGCCTCAAACCCTCACGCATCCCCACGCACATTTTGGACAGCTTGGAGCTCCACTCATGAATGATATGTCGATCGTCAGTTTAATTTTGCACGCCAGCTGGGTCGTGCAAGCGGTGGTGGTCTTGCTGCTGGGCATTTCCATTTCCAGCTGGGCGGCCATCTTTCGAAAGATCGGCTCTCTGCGTCGCGTGGCGGCGCTCAATGATGAGTTTGACCGCGAGTTTTGGTCGGGCACCAGTTTGAATGAACTGTTTGCCGCCGCTACCCAGAACGCTCACGGCTCTGGTCCGATGGAGCGCATATTTGCCAGCGGCATGCGCGAATACCAAAAGCTGCGTGAGCGCCGGGTGGTCGACCCGGGCGCCCTGCTCGACGGTGCCCGCCGCGCCATGCGTGCCAGCTACCAACGTGAGATGGACGGGATTGAGTCCAATCTGTCCTTCCTCGCCACGGTCGGCTCGGTCTCGCCGTATGTCGGATTGTTCGGGACGGTCTGGGGCATCATGCACGCCTTCACCGGCTTGGCCGCGCTCGAGCAAGTGACCCTGTCAACCGTCGCCCCCGGCATTGCCGAGGCACTGGTGGCCACGGCCATTGCCTTGTTCGCAGCCATTCCAGCCGTCGTTGCCTACAACCGCTTTGCCCACGACATTGACCGAATTGCCAACAAATTGGAAACCTTCATTGAAGAGTTCTCCAACATCTTGCAGCGCAATTTGGGCGCACAGTCGGCCTCGGGCCACTGAGCACAGCCCAGATCAACGATATGCCAGCCATCAATTCCCGCGGCCGTGGACGCCGCACCATCAGCGAAATCAACATGGTGCCCTTCATCGACGTGATGCTGGTGCTGCTCATCATCTTCATGGTGACCGCGCCGCTGATCACGCCCAGCATGATTGCGTTGCCGCGCGTCAGCAAAGCGCCAGGCCAACCGCCCAAGCCCATCCAAATACAAATCGACAAGGACGAGAAAATCCAGATCACCGAATCTGGCGGCAAGCCCTTGAGCATTGCCTTGGCTGAAGTCGGCAGCACCGTGAAGCGCCTGCAGCCGGCCGTGCCGCAAGGCGAGCAAGCCACACCCGTCGTCATCAGCGCGGACAAATCCATCAAGTACGAAACCGTGGTGAAGGTCATGGACGCGCTGCAACGCGCCGACGTCCAACGTGTAGGCCTGTCAGTTCAGACAGGCCATTGAGTTTGTTGAAATCCACAACGTCCCCTTTCAAGTTGATCTGAGCTGAACCACCATGCCCAGCACTGATGACCGCCTAGACCTCATTCCCCGCGACGAACCGGGGGCGCTGCGCTCGTTTTTATTCGCATTGGTGGTCCATCTTTTGCTGGCGGCTGCCCTGACTTGGGGCGTGAGTTGGAAGAGCAACGACCCGACGGTTTCGTTTGAAGCCGAACTGGTGTCTAACGTGCAACAAGAGGCTGCACCGGCGCTTGAAGCACCGCCTCCGCCGCCCCCTACGCCGCCAGCGCCTGAGCCAGAACCGGTTGCTGTGCCGACCCCAGCCCCGCCACCGCCGGCCAAAGTCGAAGCGGCACCTGACCCGGACATCGCTTTAGAACGCGAGAAGAAGCGCAAGAAAAAAGAAGCCGAAGACAAAAAAACAGCGCTGGCGTTGGCGGAAAAAGCCGACAAGGCGGCCAAAGAAAAGGCCGACAAGGTAGAAAAAGTCCTGAAAGAAAAAGAACTTGCAAAGGCCAAAGCCAAGGCCGCTGCACAAGCCAAACTCGAGGCAAAAAAGCTGGAAGCACAGAAAGAGCAGGAGGCCAAAAAGCAAGCCGCTGCCGATGCCAAATTCCGCAAAGACAACATTGCCCGCATGAACGCCCTGGCGGGGGCCACCGGTGCGCCAGAGGCTAAGGGCAGTGCATTGCAATCCAGCGGACCATCGGCCAGCTACGGCGGAAAAGTCCGCGCCAAGGTCAAGCCCAACGTGATCTTCACCGAAGACATCATCGGCAATCCGGTGGCAGAAGTTGAAGTGCGCACCACACTCGATGGCACCATCACCAGCCAGCGACTGGTCAAATCGAGCGGCAACAAAGCGTGGGACGACGCCGTCATCACCGCCATCGTCCGCACTGTCACCATGCCGCGCGACACCGATGGACGCGTGCCAACGCCGATGATTATTGAGTTCCGGCCGAAAGACTGACCCTTACTCCGCCTGCAAACCCGCAGTCGCAACTGCCCGTCGATTGATGTCGATGTCCCGCGTCAAGTAAGCCCTAAATCCTTCTGGCGAGGAAGCCTGCGACACGGCCCCGTTCAGCTCAAACGCCTTGTGCACTTCAGGACGCTGCAACGCCACTGCCATGGTCTTCGACAACAGTTCGACCACCGCTGCAGGCACGCCTTTGGGCGCCATCAAACCAATCCAGCT
>CANCCE010000074.1 GCA_947374505.1 Comamonadaceae bacterium
GCGGCTTTCGTGCCCGGTTCACGCAGATCGCAGCAGAGCGCGAAAACCTGCTGCGCGAGGGCCTCACGCGCGCCGGCGTCGACTGCCTGGAACTCACCACCGACGAACCCCTGGACCAAGCCATCTTGCGCTTCACGCAGCTGCGCAAGCGAGCCAGTCAAATGGCCCAAGGCGCAGGAGCCGCACGTGCTTGAGTTGCAGTCCATCAACTTTGTGTGGCCGCGCTTGCTGTGGGCACTGTGTCTGCTCCCGGTGTTGGGGCTGGTCTATGCGCGCATGATTCGACGCCCGCGTGCAGGGCAGTTCAGTCTGGCGCATTTGCAAGTCGGGGCAGCGCCTGCACCGCGTGGTTATGCAGGCGTGTATCGCCATGGGCCTGCGCTGATCATTCTGCTGGGGCTGGGTTTCCTCATGGTCGCCATCGCCCGCCCCCGCGCCATCGTGCTGCTCCCTGCGCGCATGGACACCGTGATGCTGGCCATTGACACATCGGGCAGCATGCGCGCGGCAGACATTTTGCCCAGCCGCATCGAAGCCGCTCAAACGGCGGCACGCGCTTTTGTTGAAGCGCTGCCGAGTCGGGTCAAACTCGGGGTGGTGAGTCTGGCGGGTTCAGCGGCCGTGGTCCAAGGGCCCACCGACAGCCGCGACGATCTGTTCAAAGCCATTGACGGGCTCACCCTGCAGCGCGGTTCGGCCTTGGGCAGCGGCATCGTGGTGGCGCTGGCCACCCTGCTGCCCGCAGCCGGTCTGGATGTCCCCAAACTGATTGATGGCGAAGACAGTTCCGGCCCAGCCAACACAGGTGCAGCGTTGCCCACGCCAGGACAATCACCCCCCGTTCAGCCGCAAGCGCAAATGAAAGCCGAACCCGGTTCCAACGCGTCGGCTGTCATCGTCTTGCTGAGCGACGGGCAAAGTAACTTCGGCCCTGACGTGGTGAAGATGGCCGGCATCGCAGCCAATCTGGGCGTGCGGGTCTACACCATCGGGTTGGGCACGACCGAAGGCGTGGTGCTGAAAGCCCAAGGCATGTCCATGCGCGTAAGGCTCGACGAAGACACGCTGAAAAAAGTTGCCGAAGTCACCCAATCCGAGTATTTCCGCGCCAGCACAGAGAAAGATTTGATCAATATTTACAAAAACCTAGGCACCCGGATCGCCTTGCAAAAGCACCAGCAAGCCGAGCTGACAGCGGCCGTGGCGCTGCTAGGCATCGTGCTGGTGATGCTCGCCGCCTTGCTGAGTTTCAGCCGGCAAGGGCGCGTGGTTTAGCGTCACGCGTGTTTTACCGATGCTGCAGTTCGTCTCTTTTTTTAGGAATTCAGTTGCCGCTGAACCTGCTGTGGCAGACCCAAAGCAATAGCCGCTGGCGTTGAAAACTGTATAAATTTTAAAAATTCAAGCCGCAACGATTGAAGCTCAATGGTGTGGCGGCCCTTACCACCACTTGTGACCAACTCATTGAGCAGCAACTGACCCAGATCAGGGCCAAGCTCAGCGGTGGCGCTGGCCAATATATCGGCCTCGTTCAGCAGAACCGAACACCACGGCAGCCCCCAACAAAAGTCCGTCTGAGCCACGGCAGAATGGTTGGCAGGCACCAACAGAGTCTCGGTGTTTAAGATCAATTGAACAACACGCGCAAGGTCAACGCGATCTACCGCGTTCAGAACGGATGAGTCGATCTCGGCTTTGATGCGTTTGACGGAGAGCGACTCAATATCAGAGGGAAATTGATTGATGCCGCCAGGGTGCGCATAGTCATGCCCGGCTGCCGCAGTCAACACGGCGGCCAGCCACAGTTTGTCAACCGCTGTCGTTGGCTGTAATTGCATTTGAACAACCAACAGCACGGTGACGGACACCAGCACATCAGCAGTATGCAGATTGTTGTGATACGCCGGCTGTTGCGCTTTATGCCGCTCCATGTGCTCGGCAATCGTCAGGGCCAATGAATTCACTGCTTGAATTCGCAGATCTTGACCATCATGAAGTCGGCAGATACCCAGTGCCTGCTGACATGCTTGCAACACAACGGGCAAGCCAACCCAGTCTTGCTGCCAAGACTGTCGCAAGTTATGCAGACTTGCTATCAAACCACCCAACCCGTCTGAGGCATCAACATTTAGATCGAAGCATTTTTTCATGCACTAGCCAAAAACAACGTAAAAGAAAAGTTACTAATAAATTTAGCCTATAAGTTTAGATGTTTTCTTTCGTTTTTTTTAAAACCAAAGAAAATAAGATGTTGATAAACCTATCAAGTTTAAATCGCAACAGGGTTCATGGGACTGATACGATGCCGGTTTATAAAAATATACGGGGGAAATTATGAATTATTTTCTGATTGGTTTAAAAAAATACAGTCAATTTCACGGACGTAGCCCAAGAAGAGAATATAACTACTTTGTTTTATTTTCAATTATTTTTTCATTCCTAGTCATTCTATTGAGTCCTTTTTTCTCTTTACTTATTTTTAATGATAATCAAGAAAATGCTACTTTTTTAATGCTCGGAATAATAATTTTCTTCACAATCATCATCACTATTCCAGCGATTGCGCTGACGACTCGCCGCTTGCATGATGTTGGCTATTCCGGTTGGCTTCAACTTTTATGCCTTGTTCCCATCCTGAATCTAAGTTTTTTTCTACTTTTTTTCAAGCGGGGAACAGTTGGTTTAAATAAGTATGGACCCGACCCAATTAAAACAAATTGATCAATCAAATAATTGCCAGAAGCATTCTTTTTTTTACAAAATTTTAAATTCATAAAATTAATCAAAACAATTTTTAAATTAACTATTTTATTTTTTCAAAAGACACACTAAATTACAAACGGCACAGTCTGTTTCAACTTCAATTTCAACTTACTTGAAAGCTATTTTTATGAACGCAATTTCACGCCAAAAACGTCAACTCGGCCAGGGCATGACCGAGTACATCATCATCGTCGCCTTGATCGCTGTCGCCGCCATTGGCGTTTACAGCTATTTCGGACAAACTGTTCGTGACCAAATGGCCGGCATGACCAATGAGTTGAGCGGGAAGTCAGGCGCTGCCAATGTGACGGCCGCCCAAGGAGCCGCCACAAAAGCCACAACTGAAGGAACGGCGACTAAAAACTTGGGCTCCTACACAGGGGGTAACAAGTAAAGCCAGGTAAGCCATCAAATGCCACGCCGTGCACTGACCTTACCCAGCCGCTCGAAGCAAAGAGGTCAGGCGCTTATTTTTGTAACAGTGACGGCGCTGGCGATGATCTTGGCCCTGTTGGTGATGTTCAACATGGGCCAAGTCACCACTGAAAAGATGAGACTGCAAAACACGGCTGATGCAGCAGCCTATAGCTCGGCGCTAGCGCAAGCGCGTGACTACAATTTTTCGGCCTACCTCAACCGCGGCATGATTGCCAACGATGCTGCCGTGGCGCAGCTGGTGGGTCTGGCCTCTTGGGGCCGAAATTACTACGACACGTTCAACCGGCTGACGACAGATGTTGATAAAAAATACGCAGGCAAAGTCAACTTCGGCCCTCTCTATCCTTTGTGGACAGTGAGTCATGCGATTGCCCAAGGGGCATCCAGAGGTATCAAACCAGCTTTTGAAGGCGCCGCCAGAACCTTTATTCCATCTTTACTAAGTATCAATGAAGTCATTGTCGGGGCCCAAAAAATATACCACTACGGTACCGCCCTGACGGTCGCGCAAACCCTGGGGGTTTTCAGCAGTTTCGCAAGCGTGATGCAAAGAATCTCAGGTTTCGAAATGCCCGGTTCAAGTTACTTGAGCGCGGGCAGTTTCAACGTCATCGCACAAAATGACCCGGCCGCCCAGCTGAGCGCGCTGGGGCTTCTCAACTACCTCTACAACACCCAACAATGGGCTGGATTCACTAAAACACGTAATCCACTAGGACCCGCGGGCTCTGAACAAGAGGATAACTCGTATACAGAGAGATATTGCGACAATGGCAATGGTTTCTTTGGAGATGACTGGATATGTAAACTCCCCAATGAGTTGGGCGGTCACAGTTGGTCTTACCGGACACATCCACAAATAGACACCATAACTTACCCCGACGACGGAACATTCGACGGCCCCCTCAAAAACCGCATGTCCGGTGTCGTGATGGCGACGACCGATGAATTTACCAGGGACCGGTCCAAAAACTGGTGGCTTCCAATACTCATTGATCCGATTTTAATAGTAGGACCCGCCCCAATTTATCCCAGCGCTTGGTTTTTAAAAATGCTGTTTCATGACGGCGCAACAAAACTCGCCGATGACAAAGCAAGCAATCCACTGACCGGGGGGGCGAAACGAAGAAACGCCGACAGCTGGAACCACCGCTGGGTCGCCAATGACTCCACCCATATGTTGGGAATTTCCACTGCAGCCTTTGGACCGATACCTTTTTATGGTTATCTCAACATCCCCATCATTCCATGGTTTTCTGGTAGTAACCCCTGGGACTTTCTGGGTAAAGATGCATCTGGCACAGGATCTGCCGGCTATTCAAAAGGTGAGTTCTCCAAGAAAACCGCACTGCGCGCCTACAGGGACGTGACGGACGTCGCACAAGCAACCGATAAAGAACATCAAAATTCAAGCTCCCCACCGCTGGTGGTGGAAGTTGAAAAACCCATCACATCTATCGCTGTGAGCTCCAGCTTAGGCGGTCGGGGTACTGGTAATTTAGGGATTGGACGCGCGGGCACTGCGGCAGACCCGACGGGCTGCGGCAGTGGGACGCGCAATGTGCAAACCATCACAACCGTCTTTGCCCAAAATAACTTGGATCTAGGACAAACGACCAACAAAAATTGCATGCGTGCCCTGGCCAAAGCAGAGGCTTACTTCTCGCGCCCGGCCGGCCTCTTCCCTCGCGACGACGGCAAGCAAGAATACGGCAGTTTGTACAGCCCTTACTGGCAAGCACGCCTGGTGCCCAACACCGCGTTTGAACAAATAGGTTCAATACTTGCGCAAAATGTTTTTTAAAAACGATGCGCAAACTCTTTCACGTCAAGAACCGTTCGGTCAAAGCCGGCGCGCAACGCGGCCAGGCCATGACCGAATTCACCATTGCCGCGGCCTGCGTCTTGGTTCCTTTGTTTTTGATGCTGCCCTTTCTCGGCAAGTTTATGGACATGAAGGCGACGAGCATTCAGGCGGCACGCTATGCCGCCTGGGAACGAACGGTGTGGTATGGCAGTGACCAATGGGAAAGTGGTCAGAAAACTGACCAGCAAATTAAAAACGAAGTCGTGCAGCGGTTTTTCAATGACACGGCGGACAAAGCTCTCACAAGCTCCGACTTGAATTCGCCAGCAGGCAGCCCTAAAGCACTGTGGACAGACCACGCCGGCGCAACCATCCTTGGCAACACAAACTCGACCTCTGCGGTGAGTTCAACCCCTGGCACGATCAACACCTACTTGGCTATCTTTCGCAATGGTGTCAATTTGGTCGGCGCCGTTCTTGACACCAAGTTCAAGTTAGACACAAGTAGCCTCTACACCTCGACAGTGACATTGACAGCAGCAAAGACGGATGCCATGGCGCTGGCATGGAATGGGGATGTGCTGAAGGGCGGGAACGTCGGCCTAACGGCGCCCACTTTCACTGAGAGAAACGTCTTGGTGGCCAATGGATGGAGCGCCAACGGCCCCGCATTTGTGAAAAAACAGACAGAAGGACTGGCCGTATTTAACGTGTTTAACCGCCCCCCAGTATCCAACGTCATTGGAACAGTTCAAAAGGTGGTCGGCATATTTGTCGAAGAACTGGACTCTAGTAGTCTCAAAGTGGGCGTCGAAATTAAGCCAGACCTTGTGCCGCCTGACCGCCTGTCTGCCGCTGCCGTCACAGCGGTGAAGCCAGTGCCGGTGCCAACGCCGCGCAAAACACCCGAGCAAGAAGCCGCTGATCGCAGCGCTGCTGCAAACGCGGCGGCCGATGCAGTCAAGGCAAAAGCCAAAGCGCTGGATGAAGGGATAAAGAACACGCAGGCGTCGATCGACTCCTGCAAGGCCGCTAAAGATGCAGAGTACAACTCGAACCGCTACATACAGCATTCGGACTATGTTTGCGATGCTCCCACGGTTTTCGGCTGCGCCTGGGGTCACACCAATCGTTGGACCGAAGACAAAGGTCCTGGCAACAACTACACGCCCAAATCAGATGCCAATGTGGCTTGCCACGCTGGGCTGGACCAGCAAATTGCTGACCTGCAAGCCAAGCTCAATGACCCGGATCTGCAAAAGGCAAAAACTGAATCCGACAAAGCGTTGGCCAAATCAGACGCGGACTTACTGGTAGATCCAACTGGCCCAAATCTGAGAGCCGACGCCGACTTCATGAAAAACCGAGCGGAAACATACAAGGTCATTTCCGACTACCAAGCTCAAATTGATAACTTGAAAAGACAGAAGAATGCTATTTAAGACATTACTGTTATCAGCAAGCCTTGTCTTGAGTGCGGTGTCTGCCTTCGCCGCTGACCCGAAAAAACCTGACTGTGCGCCTTTTGCGCTTCCGGACATGAAGCTCACTTGGGTCGCGCCAGATATTGTGCACAACGGCACGCCGTTGCAAGTCCGTAACTTTGACAGTTCGGACACCGTGCAGACCGTTTTGGCACGCTACCGGCGCGAATGGAAAGCGTCGGCGCAAAACCCGCAAGACGCGATCGAATACCCGATCAAAGACTATCAGGTGATTGCCAAGATGATGGGCCTTTGCTTTTACACCGTTCAGGTCAAGAAGAGCACCACCACCAGCGGCTCAACCGGCGTGCTGGCGGTGAGCCAAGTTCAGCCTAGCCAACAGGCCCCTGTTCTGGGGAAAGATTTCCCGATGATGTCGGGTAGTCAGGTGGCCGCAGACATGAAGCACCGCGACCCCGGCAAAGAAGCTCGCACGATCGTGCTGATGAACCAGTTCTCAACCAACGCCAACGCCGACTTTTACCGCCGGGTCTTGGGTAACGACGGCTGGACCGTCTTGAGCCACCACCTGATTCCCAACAAAGGGGGCAATGGCAACAGCCAAACCATCACCTTCAGGCGCGGCTTCAATGAAACCAGCATGGTCATTGCACGCACACAAGGCGGTAGCAGCGTGCTGGCCAACCTGGTTGACAAACCCTGAGCTGATAGGAATGAACACACCCATGAATAAGCGTTTTAAGTATCTGCGACAACGCGGCCAGGCCAGCGTTGAGTACTCGATTGTCAGTATCTTCGCAGTCATTGCATTGCTGATTCCAGACGAGAACGGTCAATTGGTCCTGGTGACTTTGGCAGAAGTCTTAAAAAGAAACTACACCGCTTTTGTTTATGCCATTTCTTACTCCAGCAACTTTACTTTTTTTTAAAGGTAAGACCCATGAATAACTTGTCCGGGTTCGTTGCCAACAGTCTTTTTTATTTTTGCTCACCCTTGGAAAGAGAGCTTTTTCATCATGCGTAAATTAATTCATATATTCACGAACATCAACAAGATGTGGTGGCTGGTACTGCTTGCATTTGGACTGGCCATTGCCGCGACCCTGGTCATCAAGTCCTACCTGAAGGACCGTGAGCAGGCCATTCAAACAGCGGCCGAACAAAGTGTCAAAGGCGGGCCCACGGTAGAGGTCATTGCGGCAAAGGTGAACATCGGCCGCGGTGGAATTCTGGATGGCGGAAGCCTTGTCAAGCGTGAAATTGCCGCTGACTTGTTCAACGATGACATGCTGACGCTGGGAAACTTCGCCCAGGTCGATGGCTCAAAAGCAGCGCGCTCGATCAAGGCGGGCTCACCCTTGCGTATCGATGACGTCATGGAGAAGCCCAAAGGCTTCGCTGAGACGCTGGAGCCCGGAACGCGCGCTATCACGATTGAGGTTGACGAAATCAACTCGATGGCGCAGATGGTCAAGCCCGGCAACATGGTTGACCTGATGTTGATCGTGCCTGACGCCGACGATCGAGATGGCGGTTTCAGGGCCGTGCTGGTGTTGCAACAAGTCAAGGTGCTGGCAACAGGTCAAAGAGTCGAAACCAGGGCCTCGCAGAGTGACGATAACCAAGGCGGACCTGGAGGCAAACAAAATACATACTCGAATTTCACGTTTGAAGTCACACCCCAAAATGCAGCCCGCATTGCACTGGCACAGCAGGTCGGAAAAATCCGTGCTGTTTTGCGCGGCAACAATGATGTGTCTACGGCCTCATTGAATGACATCGACTCCAAGACCATGCTGAAGATTGGCAAAAAAGCTGTCGATGCGGTGGTCGTCCCCAAAAAGGTCGAATACATCATTGGCGGCAGTGGCGTCGCCAACACAGACCGTCAATCACCGGCCATTCTGCCAAGTAATGGTCAGCTGCAAAACCCGGTCGATGCCATGCGTGCGGCTTTTCCACCTGAAATATCAAGATTAATGTCACCGTCGACTAATCGCGCCAATGCCCAGTCGCGTTGATAAGCCATTTATTTACATTAGGACGCCAAGCCATGCTATTAAGAATTTCCTTCTTTCTTTCCTTGCTGTTCGGACTGGCTTGCACACTGCCGGCCGCCGCAGCAGATGCAACACCACCACTGAATCTAGTGCTTGGTCAGGTCAAAATAATTCCACTGGCTGTGACTGTCAAGATCAATCGGGTCGCCATCGGTGACGGGAAAATTATCTCCACCAATGTGGTTGATAACTCAGTCATCGTCATACCCGAAAAGGTTGGAAAAACCGACCTGAAGCTTTGGACAGATACAGGAGATCTGATGAGCTACACAGTCAGTGTGCTGGCGGTTGACCTGGATGTCACGGTTAAAAACCTGACCGAGATGCTGAGCAGCATCCCCACCGTCAAAGTAGAACGTGCCGGAGATCTTATTTTGTTAACAGGCACGGCCAACAAACAGAACATGCCACGGATTGATGCCATTGCTAAATTGTTTCCACCCACCCACAACGTTGTACGAGAAGAAGAGGTCACCATGCGGCGTATGGTGTCTTTTAAAGTTCAAATTGTAGAAATGAAGAAGTCGCTGGTCGAGAATATTGGGATTGCTTGGGACAAAGCTATAGCGGGGCCCAGCGGATCAATGATTGCAAACTGGAGCACGAACAATCAATACCGATATATTTCGCAGGGTGCTCCAATAGATGCCGATAAGTTACCCATCGGTGGGACCGGCTGGCGACCATTCATTGGACTGACAACGTCCATCAACTCCATGATCAACCTGAGCGTCAACAATGGCGACGCATATGTCATGGCAACACCAGAATTGAGTGCTCGCAGCGGCGGCAAGGCTGAATTTTTGGCAGGTGGACAAGTTCCTATCGTGATGCCAGCCACTGCGGGGGCACCACCCTCAGTGACATTCAAGGACTACGGCATCACGCTCAAAATTGAGCCTGTAGCCGACGAAAACAACAACATCTCGACAGTCATCAAAACAGAAATGAGCAGCATTGACAACTCTGTTTCAGTTAACGGGAACCCAGGCTTCTTAACTCGTAAAACTGACACAGAGTTCAATGTTCAATCTGGACAAACCATTGTTTTGTCAGGCTTGGTCAATACCGATATTCAAAAAGATATCTCAAAAGTTCCCGGCATTGGGGATCTGCCCATTCTTGGGACACTGTTTCGGTCGAATAACTTTCGCACCGGACGCACTGACATGGTGATTTTTGTCACCCCGACAGTCATTGACCCAGCCGCCAACATGAATGATGAGCGCTTGAAGAAAGCCAAAGACATTGAAGAAAAATTCAATTCTTTATCCAGCGCCCAAGGCATCCTTAAATAATTTTTTAAGGGTGTTTTATTGACAAGGAAATGTATGTTCAGTGTTGAATACAAGTCGGCAAAGAGTGTGCCCACGCGGATTAACTGCGAGATTGACAGTTGCACCATCGGCAAAGGGGACGACAACCTGATAGTGCTGCGGGGTTGGACTGTGGGTAAACGTCACGCAACGATTCACCGTCGCTCAGATGGTTTTTTTGTCGAAGACCATGGCGCCATGGGCGCCACGGAAGTCAACGGCAAGGTCATCAACAAAGAGTACGGTCCGCTGCAAGGTGAAGACGTGATCAAGATTGGCGACAACTATGTGACCGTAGTCATTCAAGTTGAGCCTGTCAGCGCGCCGGTTGTATCAACTGCCCAGCCTTTGACTGTGCCTGTCCCCATGGCTGCGGAAACGCTAGCGCCAGCGCCGACTGCCGCCAACAATGACTTGACCGAACGAATGAACATCGAGCGCCGAAAGCTACACGACAAGTTGATCAGCCAGATGGATTTGCGCCGGCTCGACGTCAGGAGCATGGGTGAAGACGAATTGCGTTTGAGCACGCAATCGATGATTGCCGACATTTTGGCCAACGACAACGCCTTGCCCGCAGGCATTGATGGTCAACGGCTGGCCAAGGAGTTACTGAACGAAGTGATTGGCTTGGGGCCACTAGAAGACTTGTTGGCTGACCCCAGCATCAGCGAGATCATGGTCAACCGCTTTGATGAAATTTACGTTGAACGCAAAGGCAAGCTGACCAAAGTAGACATTGCCTTCAGCACGGACCAAGCCGTGTTGGGAGCAATAGAGCGTATCGTCGCACCCATCGGACGACGCATTGACGAGAGCTCACCGATGGTAGACGCCCGCCTCAAAGACGGCTCACGCGTGAACGCGG
Organism: Comamonadaceae bacterium; assembly: GCA_947374505.1. Lineage (GTDB taxonomy): Bacteria > Pseudomonadota > Gammaproteobacteria > Burkholderiales > Burkholderiaceae_C > Polaromonas. Next base: position 10,698 of record CANCCE010000074.1, read on the forward strand.
TGATACCGCCGCTGGCACTCAAGGGCTGCAACATCACGATCCGTAAATTTTCAAAGTCGAAACTGGTCGACACGGACATGATCAACTACGGCTCGGTGACCAAAGACATGATGCGTTTTTTGGAGATTGCGGTAGAGCAAGCTGCCAACATCGTGATCTCCGGTGGTACCGGCTCGGGCAAGACAACCTTGCTCAACGTGATGTCGAATTACATTCCAGAAGATGAGCGCATCGTCACCGTAGAAGATGCCGCTGAGCTACAGCTGGCCAAACCACACTTGATCTCACTTGAGTCACGGCCACCGAATTCTGAAGGCAAGGGTGCCATCACGATTCGTGATTTGGTCAAAAACTGCCTGCGAATGCGACCCGACCGGATTGTGGTCGGCGAGTGTCGTGGCGGCGAAGCGCTGGACATGTTGCAGGCCATGAACACAGGCCACGATGGCTCCATGACCACCGCCCACGCCAATACACCGCGGGACTGTATCGCCCGGCTTGAAGTGATGACCCTGATGTCTGGCCTTGAGTTGCCCTTGCGCGCGATCCGCGAGCAGATTGCCTCTGCGGTACACATGATTGTTCAGCAAAGCCGATTTCCAGATGGCAGCCGAAAGATCACGCACATCACCGAGGTCACGGGCATGGAGGGCGATATCGTGCAGTTGCAAGACATCTTTTTGTTCAAGCAGGATGGCTACGACGAGAACGGCAAGATCAAAGGCAAGTTCATCGCCACTGGCAACATCCCCGACTTCTGCCAGGACTTGGCCCGACGCGGTATCCCGGTTGACCTGTCGATCTTCCAACCACCGAAGAGTTTGTGATGTCTGGACTACCCCTCATCCTCGGCCTCGTACTGGCTACGGCCACCGCGATAGGGTTCATTATTTTGCTGCTGCTCAAGTCAGGGGTGTCCAACCGGCAAGAGCATTTCGAGAAAAAGGCCAAGTCCGAACTGGCCGACATGTTCATTTTCACCGACTCCAAAACCCTGTTTTACTACAGCGCGGCCGCCTTTGTGATGACGCCAATTTTGGTGTATGTGATGTTTGGCAACCCCGTGCTGGCAATAGCCTCAGGCATAGGCGTTGCATTTGCACCGAGTTTCTTGATCAAACGGACAAAAAGAAAACGTGTTGAAAAGTTCGAAAAGCAGCTGCCCGACGCCTTGCTCATGGTTTCGGGGGGGATGCGCGCGGGTGCCAGTTTGTCGGTGGCGCTGGAGTCTATGGTGAAGGAGCAACAACCACCCCTGGCACAGGAGTTCGACCTGATGCTGCGGGAACAGCGACTCGGCGTGGACTTTGACACAGCGCTGTCCAACATGGAAAAGCGCATGCCGCTACCTGACTTTATTTTACTGGTGGCGGCCATGCGAATCACACGCGAAGTGGGCGGCAATTTTGCAGAGATTCTCGAATCGCTGGCGCACACATTGCGTCGCAAGCATGACATGGAAGGGAAGATCAAAGCGCTGACAGCGCAGGGCAAATTACAAGGCATCGTGAT